>CAZMZQ010000050.1:2290-4251 GCA_964570745.1 uncultured Anaerolineaceae bacterium | reverse complement strand
TCTCGATATTTACCGCCACAAGATCCGCTCCCAACCGCTTAAAGATTTCGGGTGCGGCTTTGTAGGCGGCTCCATTCGAACAATCCAGGACGATCTTCAGACCTTCGAGGGTTAAGCCAGGCACGCTTTCAAGAATATCCTGTAAGTAAACCTCAAACATCGTTGGTGCATTTTCTCCCAGGCACTCATCATCAAAAGCCCTGTCAGAGCTGGCGATTAACTCAAGATTTTTTTCGATCGCATGCTCCTGATCGGAGGTTATCTTCATCCCCTCAGCATTCAGAATTTTAATCCCGTTCTCTGAGGCGGGGTTATGAGATGCGGATATCACCGCACCTGCCGCTGCACCAATGAACCGGGTTAGATAGGCTACGCCGGGGGTGGGCATAATTCCTAAGTCCATTACGCGGACACCGCTTTCACGCAGACCAGTCGCCAGCGCTCGCTGCAGCGCAGGTCCTGAAACCCTTGTATCCCGTCCGATCACACATATTGGGGTTGTTGTGCGTTCCGCGGCCAAAACCCGTCCTGTTGCCAAACCAAGCCGGTAAACAAAACCAGGGGTCATCGGCTCAGTTCCATAAGTGCCGCGTATCCCATCAGTACCAAAATAGCGATTTATTGTCATAAATAACCTTGTTATGAAATTATTCTATCACCAGGTCTGCCACGACCGACAGATGGTCTGAAATGGAGTGTGTTAATTCATTGTCGATTACGTAGGCTTTATAGCTTAGTAAGCGTGTGGCAGGGAAGAAGAAGATGTGGTCCACTGCACCTGCAGTGGGATGGGTAGGGATGTTTTCGACCGGGGCAAGATGAACAAATTTGTGGTCTCGCACCAGCATATCTTTCAACGAATATTCATCGATCTGGGCATTGAAATCACCCATCATAATCAACGGGTGCTCGTGAATGAGGACGTGCTGCTCAATAAGCCCCAAAATTCGGCTGATTTGTTGAGAACGGGTCAGCTTTGCCGCATCGAAGATTTCAGACCAGGCATGATCGCCCCGTTCACCAACGAGGGTCGTCAGATGCAGGTTGATCACGAATGGGAAGGGTTCTTTCCTTAGCCGGGTGAGAATGATGTAACGTGGGTCGGTATCGCGTGTACCTTCGTAACTCAATGGCTGGAAGATCGGTACATTTCGGGGCACGCCGTCTTTTTCAACGTTCCCGAGCCGGCTAAATGGCACATGTGAGAAGACAGCATTGCCTTTAGACCAGTCCCACCAGTCGTTAAAAAGACCGTTTATCATTAGATCTTTTTTGATCTGCATATGTTTTTTCATTGAGAGAGTTTCGCCATAATAAGAGTAATCAAAGCCACCATCAAGGCTAATGCGTTCAACCATGCTATGCAGGGAACCATCTGCATCGGTATATTGAGCGACTTCCTGAACCCCCAAAAAATCAGGTTTTACGGTATCGATAAGCGTGGCTAACGCTTTCGCTTTCCCTGAGGAAGTCTCCATTTTTCCGGAAAAGTTCTTGACACCTCCGCCCAAATTTAACGTCATTACCCGAAGTTTTTGCATCTTATCTCCCAAGCACTTCCATCAATAATAACAGGATTATACCAACCATCCCGGTGTTCTGAAGGCAACCGGATTAATCGATCGAGCTGGTGTCGAAGAGAGGTAGTTCTATTACGAAAATCGCACCACCATCCTCGCTGTTTTGGGCAAACAAATTACCTCTATGCAGATTCACGATTCTCTTGGAAATTGCAAGACCCAGCCCTAAACTTTCTGGCTTACCACTTTCAGCCTGGATGATGCGATAGTAGCGTTGAAAGATGGATTCGAGTTTTTCAACCGGTATACCGGGACCTTGATCCTTAATCGTGATCACAATTAGGTCTGCTTTCTTTCTAAGCTGGACTTCTATCATGCTGTTTACTGGAGAGTGCTGGTAAGCATTCTGAAACAGGTTTTCAATCACCCGGGTCATTAAAT
>CAZMZQ010000050.1:0-2190 GCA_964570745.1 uncultured Anaerolineaceae bacterium | reverse complement strand
GGAGAGTGCTGGTAAGCATTCTGAAACAGGTTTTCAATCACCCGGGTCATTAAATGAGAATCGATATTGACAATGGGTTTTTCGTCCTCTGGACTGAACCAATATTGAATCGATTTCTTTGCAAAAACTGTAGAAAACTGGGCCAGCAAATTTTCAACAAATTCATTCAGCTCAACTGGCTCTTTGCTCACTTCCGGATGACCAGTCTCAGCAAGGGCTAACAAGCGCAGATCTTCAACGAGCCAGATCAGTTGATCGTTTTGCTCTTTGAGAAGTGTGATCCCTGACTGATCAAAAGGATAGATCCCATCTTGAAACGCCTCAATACTCGCCCTTTGAACACTCAGAGGTGTGCGTAAGTCATGAGCAATATCCATAAGCATAACTCTTTGAGTCTCGTGATTTTTCTCTAAAGTAACCGCCATATCATTAACCGCCTGCCCCAGATCAGATATATCATGATACGGCTCCAGTGGCACCCTATATGAGAAATCTCCTCGTGATATTTGCTTCACAGCTTCAATACTCGTCCGGATCGGTTTTAAGATGTTACCAGTCATGACAACAGACAAAAGATATCCGACAATAAGACCAACAGTCATCGCACCAAAGATAGCTAAAATGATGTGAAAGAGAAGTCGGTGATCCTGCCTCACGAGGAGATGATCCAGAAAATTACCAGAGAATAGATATCCAACTCTTTTTCCCTCAACAATTAGGGGGATCGCCATACCCCGGATGTTACGGCTGACATATATTCCTTTATGAGCCTGATTTTTGACCATGATGACGATCCCGTCCTGGTCAATCAACGCCAGATCATAATGATCAATATCTGGTGGGGTTAGTTCGGCAAAAACCTGGTTTACGTTAATTTTGTCAATATTATTCCATCCATCATTATTCACATAATAATCATGGAAGTAGGTGAGCAGCGGTTCCACTTTTTCAGCCTGGACGTTCACCAGATAGTCAGCCAATGCCAGTTGTAATAACCAAATCCCAGCCAAGGAAGCGGTTATCAGGGTAATTACCACTACAATAAAAGCGCTGGAAAGCATCTTGTTGCGCATATCTTATCCTTGGTCACAAGCCCGATATCCGACACCAAAAACTGTTTGAATCAGCTTGTTTTCAGGCTCGATTGCTCTTAGTTTCCGCCGAAGGTTTTTGACATGAATATCTATCGTGCGTTCGTAGCCTTCGAATCGTCCGCCCTGGGTCGCCTCCAGTAATTCAAGCCGTGTAAAAACCCGGTATGGGTCCGAAATAAGAAGTGCAAGCAGTTCGAATTCTGCTGGCGTCAGCTCCAATGGGCTACCGGCAAACTCTGCGGCATGCCCGGGCAAATCCATGTCGAGCATGCCCAGGCACAAAGGGGAAGGTTTTTCTGCCCCTCTTTCCAGCCGGCGTAAAACCGCCTTAATCCGGGCAACTACTTCGCGAGGGGAGAAGGGTTTGATAATATAGTCATCTGCGCCAAGCTCAAGACCAATTAACCGGTCAACCTCCTCAATTCTTGCAGAAATGATAATGACAGGTACCGGGCTTTTTTTGCGAACTTCACGCAACACATCCAGTCCATCCTTATCTGGCAGGTTTAGATCCAGTAAAATTAAATCTGGCTTTTCTTGATCCAAAATATTCAGTGCTTCCTGACCTGTTAATGCGCTTAATACAGCATAGTTGTAATGCAGCAGATAGTCCTGCATTATCTGATTTAACTTTTTTTCATCTTCGACAACAAGTATTTTTTTCATAAATCCGCCCTATATAAAAAATTATAGAACTTTCGCCAAGCATCATGATTATCTCATAAAAAGGATGTCGTGAATTCATAGCTATATTCATGTAATCAGGATTAATAATGGATTTGGTCGTAATAATGGTTACATCTCTTTTGCTTGACACTACCCGCAATTTTGCCTATAATAAGCACTTGCCTTCCCTGGTAGCTCAATCGGCAGAGCGGGCGGCTGTTAACCGCTAGGTTAGAGGTTCGAGTCCTCTCCGGGGAGCTGAAAAAGAAATACCTTTGGGAAACCAGAGGTCTTTTTTTTCGCCTGGCTGTGCTATAATATCAGCCACAAAATGGTCCTGTAGCTCAATTGGCAGAGCAAGCGCCTCTTAAGCGTTAGGTTCTCGGTTCGAGTCCGAGCAGGATCATTTTTCTAATTAACCCATTGTTAG
>CAZMZQ010000049.1:3145-9522 GCA_964570745.1 uncultured Anaerolineaceae bacterium | reverse complement strand
GAATCGAACCCATAACCTACCACTTACAAGGCGGTTGCTCTACCATTGAGCTACGTCGGCGCCCGGGAAATTATTTCGTTATTAACTCTAACATACAGACTAAAAAGTATATCAAAATCTGCACGCTTACGCAAGGCTGAATCTTTCCAGTCCTACATTTGCAAGACGAGAGTTTATCAGCTTAAACCTTGTAAGTCAAGGGAAATGCATTAGTTCAATTGAAATATATCACGAGGATATCATTCTAGAATCCCGATGTATTATGGGCGGTCTTTGATCATCCCGCTGAGGAGTTCCCCCCGGATTCTCTCAAACAGGATGTGCCTTCCTTCAGACATGATATCCAGGTTGATTTGTGTCAATTCCAGGCTGCCGGTGCTGCTGCCAATATCTTCGCCCGCCAATAAGCCGCTCACCGCAGTTTCCACGCTGGCGTAGAGGTCGCTGCTCAACACTCCCAGCTTATTTGTGGCTGCCTCAAGCCCTGCTTGCCCTTCCACGCCAACGATAGTGACATTCCTGGATGAAAGGTAGCTGATCAGTTCATTCGAAGAAATTTCAGGCTGCACATAAATCGCTTCAACCGCATTCGTCAACAATGCATCAGCAGCTGCCTGCCAATCTGCCTGGTTTGTCGGGTCAGTCACTTCAGCAGTAAACGGATAATAACCTACGGGCATATAGCGCGCCCGGCAAATCCCACAGAAATACCGTGCCCCTGTTAAAAAGGAATCTCGTGTGCGATTACCAACATCATCATTCGCCAGGCTGATTACGCCCACCCGATAGTCATCTGTGCTCAGCGCCAGGGCATAGCCCGCCAGAAAAGCTCGCTGTTCCAGCGTCCCGCCCGCACTCGTGACAAGATGGATGTTGCCTCCAGGAACCAACCCAGCCCCATCAACTGCTACAAACTCAACTGATGGCAATTGTGCTGCAAGTGTCTGGATCTCCGCTGCACTGGCCGTGCTCACGATCACTCTGACCGATGGCGTGATTTGCTCAACAAGGATCGAGTCATACTGCTCAAATGTCCACCCCCCACTTTGTGCAAGAGCGGACAGGCGCTCAGCCAGAATGACGTTATGGCTCGAACTAACTCCTGCCCACAATACAAGTTCG
This sequence comes from uncultured Anaerolineaceae bacterium, assembly GCA_964570745.1. Taxonomy (GTDB): domain Bacteria; phylum Chloroflexota; class Anaerolineae; order Anaerolineales; family Anaerolineaceae; genus Mesolinea. The sequence continues at coordinate 8,400 of CAZMZQ010000049.1, read as the reverse complement.
CCGCTAATAAGAGCTGTTGACGGTTCGGTCGCTGTAGGCGGCAGAGCAGTAACAACGGTTTCTTCAGTTTCAACCGGTTGTGTTTCCAACGGGAGCAGCGTCTCGGTAGGCTGTTTCGGGTTACAAGCTGAAACAAGCAGAACCAGGGCGATCAGGATAGTCGGTAGCGTTAATTTGGTTTTAGTCATGGCAATATTTTATCTTAAGTATTGGCGAATATGTTTTTTGTACCAGCAAAAACGAACCGAATACAGAGGCCGCCCCAGGCAGATTCTTTCTGCGCTTTCGTTCACCTGTTTTATTCCCACTTACCCGCCATCTCTTGTCCTTTCATCTGTCTGCCCCAACTTCCAGCAATAACACCCGGGCACAAACCATGCAACTATAGCATCAGCAGAAATAACGAAGGAAGACAATATGAGCATACCATCCACCGAAACAAAACCTGACGGAATCCACCAGGCTCGCAGACCGCAGGGACGATACGTTCGCCAGATGATTAAAACAGGCAGTCCCAGGGAGAGGGAAGCATACGCCCAAAAATTGATTCAACGCAGCAGAGTAGATACTGGTTACTTTGCACAGCTTGCCCTTGGTCTTGTTTTGTTGTTGGTTGGCATCTTGCTTGAACTTCCGTTATTAGTGTTGATTGCCGGGGTTAGCTCACCTGTCATCAACCCACTTGTTGGGCTGGTATCTGCATCATTACGTCCGTCCTATCATCATCTGCTAAAATCTCTTTTATATCTGGTTTTTACCTTCCTCCTTTTCTTTGCTGTGGGTTGGCTGGTTCACCTGCTTAGTCCCGAGCTGGAAGGCGTGTTGCAAAGCTTGAGTCTTTATTATGGTGGTGATAGCTGGCTGACATGGATCATTCTGGTAGTTTTCTCTGTTATTGGCATGCTAATCTTTCTGTTTCGAGATAACATTCCTCCTGTCATAATTTCTACTGTTTTGTTTTTCCTGATTTTCATCCCCATAACTCTTGCTGGTTATCAAATGGCTCGTGTAGATTCTATGTCCGCTGCAAGTTTTTTGATTCTTGCTGGTGCGCGCCTGTTTATCAGCCTTCTGGTAATGGTTCTGACAGCCTGGATAACAGGTTTTCAACCTCAAAAAGTCGTGGGCTGGTTATTCCTGGTGCTGGTGATCATCGCGGCTTTGCTGATGATTAACGAAGCTTTTGGCATCTTCAAGCCAGGCGAACGACCAAAATCCATTATTACACCAAGCTCCGCCACGGTCCTTGTGGAAGAAACCCCTGCCGAAGTGCCAACGATGGCTCCAACCGCTACCCTAAACATACTACCAACTGCGACGAGCTTACCAGCCGTTGCGGCCACCCTTGCCCCAACACCCACCCAGACACCGCACGAAGAGACACCCACACCAGCGCTTAAACAAGCTGAAGTGATCTCAGAAAGTGGCATCGTGGTACGAGAATCTCCAGATACCTCTTCGGTAATCCTGGCTTACTTTAACAAGGGTCAGATTGTGACACTGTTGGGCGAACAGGTCACTCAACAAGGCATCGTTTGGGAAAAGGTCTCGCTTGGAAATGACACTTTCGGCTGGGCTACCAGCCGGTATCTGCAAGTTATTGCGAACTAACGGGATAAAATTTCGAGGTTTTCTAGCGGAACGCGGATAAGTTTCTCGTCATCTCGCTTTACAACCACAACATTGCTGAGTAAACCGCTGCCAAGTCTTTCTTCATTTTCACTCACTTCGATTATTCTGCCCTCGCTGCCAAAATAGGGGCTGCCTAATAATCGCACCTGGTTGCCAACCAGTTCCAATTGTGTTGCTTCAAATAGTTCTGCAGTCTGGTTGCCTGGGTCAGGCAAAAACAGCTCTGGTCTGATGCCTTCTGCCGCATTTGGAAAATGACCAAGTAAAAACACCTGTTTTTCGTTCATTTCCTCCAGCGTGTTCCTGGAAACAGTATCTGTCTGTGCTTCTCCAAACCCCACCAGGCTGATCAGTGGTATTTTCCAGGTTTTGCAAGCTGAAAACAAATGAGGGTCCAACGATGGAACAACCACTCCAGCCGCCTGGGCATCTTGTAAAATTCTCAACTCATAAATACCAGGAGATCCTGTTAAGAACACAATTTTATCTTTCAGGATATCGCTTGCTGATTGATCCAGTTTTTCCACTATCGTCAGGTTGCCCATGGCAAATTTTCCATTTCCCCAGGCCGCCTGCAGGCTGGTTCCCCGGGCAACCACCTGGGCGCCAAACCCTGGGATCAGATCTGCTACAGTTCCCGAAATTGGACTGTGCGACTGGGTGATTTTCTCACCCATCGCCAGGGTCACCCTGCCATCACGGACTGCCACTACTTTCCCGGCTTCCGGAGCTCTAAATATTCGGGAGATTAAGCCAGGTTTCCGGGCAATCACATCGCCTTTTTGCACCGATTCTCCTGCAAGTCGTTTGATACACCCTTCAAGGTCACGTTCTTTAATTCGGAATTGGTTCACAACATCAAACACCTGGAACTTTGCAGGCAAAACAGCCTCTGCAATCAAATCGCCATAATTAATGGCTTGCCCCACATGCACAAGAACCTTTCCAGGTACAGGAAGTCTAACCGCAAGATTGAGCAGATGTCCGTGTTCCACAATTGCCCTCTGCATGCTCATACTCCCAACTCCCAAAGCCATTGCTGCCTGGTTTCCTGCATGGTCTGAATGTCAGCAGGTAATTGAAGTGGTCTGCCCCGTGCATCCACAATAATGCCCAGCCTTGAAGCAGGTGTAATAACCCAACCTCCCAATCCCCGAACTCCCATGCCTACATCGCTGTTTTCTTCAGGCGAGAGATAGACCCTGATATCATTCTCTGAAGCAGATTCAATCCTCTTCAGTTCCTGGGCATAAACCTTATAACGCAGGCGCGGTTCACCCGTCCCCTCATCTACTTCGAGCCTTAACACAACCTGTCCTGTTGTCGCAAGGCTATCCACGACAACAACCGTTGCAATGTTGGTAAAAATATCGCTATCCACAACCTGTGCCGAGAGGAGGCTATTAAATTCAGCCAAAGCTCCCAAAGCAGCCATTACCTCAAAGTCATCCCAGGCGAAAGTGGTAACACCGTTCGGCAAAACGCTATCGAGAACTGGAATGAAGGCATGCCTGAAAGAAGGCAGGCGGTCCAGGGTTGCTCCGCTGAGAAGCACCGGCTCATAATCATCCTGTAACCCCAGATCCGGGATATAATGAAAATCAGGGTCGAGCTCACTCAATCGCAACAGCATCTTCTTGATTCGTATTCCGATCCAGGCAATTTCGATACTTAATTCTTCAAGAGTGGCTGGCAGGTAAGAAGGATGTATTTGTTTATTCAGCATGTAGGCTGCTGTGACAGTTTGGTTAACCGATTTCCTCAAAACACTTGCAACAGCTTCGATGGCATCTTTATCTACATTTAGGTTTTCCCACAATCCCATACATTTGCCGTTCCGGTTTGCAACAACCTGCCCGGATTCAGGCTCGAGGTGGATTTGAAGAATACCTTTTTCACTTGCCTGGGTTTGTTCTAACCAGGTGCCCATCCTGGTACGGGCAAACTCAACAGGGAAGATATTGACTTTAGGCTCATTTGCAAGCTGCTGCAGTGCTGGAAATTCTTTCATCCTGATGCGAAGAATTGCCTGGTGGATGGCTTTGTAAGCAAAAGAAAGGTCTTCCCGCCCGCTTTCCGGTTGAATATTGCCAGCGATGTGCAAGTCATCACCGATTTCCAGCTCGAGCCTGACATGATCAGTCAGCGCCTGATTGCCGGCATAGATAATTTGCGGGCGTTCTACCGGATATAACTGACCCAACAATCTCAGATTGCTGATTGCCGCCCGAAGGGCTCTTTCAGGTCCGCCGTTTATGCCTCCAGCCAAAACCAACAGGTCAAATCCGGTATTGGTCAGCTTTTCAATCTGGGAAGATATATTTGGTTCGTTTTGCAGATTGATTTCCAAAACGATCTCGGAATTGAAAAAACTTACCAACCGGCGCAGAGGTTCGAGGCTGAACTTTTCAGACAAACCGATCAATGCAGTTCGAATAGGTTTGCCAGCGCTAAAAGTGATACCTGCTCCCTCAAGACCCTCTGTCCCTTCATTTTCTCTAAATAGCAGGGTATTGCTGCTGGTCAAAATCTGCCTTCCGGTATTCTTTTCCAATTCCTGCAGCGCCCTGATCATGGTCTGAGGGTCGTGAGCGCTGCCTGGCTGGCTTGTGTAACCCGTCAATTCAAAACTGCCCGATCTGTCGTCGAAGAGCCATGCCTGGCTGCGAAGAGATGAGATCTGGATGCTTAAATAAGGATTCGTCATAATTCCTCTATATCCACAATCTCACAAAGTCGATGATCCGGTTCAGACTGGCAATCAATGCGCTCAGTGCTGTTCCAAACAAACCCACGAAAACTGCACCAAAGGTGATCCCGATAAACACCTGACCCACACCTGAAAACCCATCAAGCCATAGATCTGGCGATTGAAGGCTGTTTTTGGTTTTTAACCGGTGGTGGAAGTAAAACAAGACCGCAATCACGCCCAATAGCATCATAAATGCCTGAAAAATCGCCGTCCAGTTTGGCAGTCCCTCACTAACGACCAGTTGAGGGTCAAAAGAATTGACAATGCTCAACAACTGCGGTGCCAGTGTTCCCCTGGCAATTCCTGCGATGGAAAGAGCTGCCAGCAGACCTAACAAAAAGCCAAGCGGCAGCGCTGCTGCCTTTGAAGACTTTGTAAACATAGCCGACAACAACAAAATCGAAAGCAATATCGGTACCAACGCTAACAATGCTGGAATCTGGGGAAAGTCTGCCAGGGGCATGATCATCATGGGGATTATCACTCTCGTGACCAGGACCACCGCGGTATAACCAGTGCTAACCCCTGCCAGGATGTACATTGCGATTCCAAAAAACAAATTATCACCGAGTAAATAGCTGAACACCATTAATGAGAGCACAACGCCAGCCAGAGTTAACAAAAGATTCAGATCAGGCATGGTTATGACCTTCATCTTTCACTGCAGCATCGGCTTCAGCCTTGGTGATCATACCCAAAATAAGAACAACCATCATGATCAACATTCCAACTTGCCATGCGCGCTGGTTGGCTTGCTGATTTTGCCCTGCTCCACCAGGATGTCCGGCAAGAAATCCTGAAAGCTGCCCCGATTCGAAATATGGCAGGATCATCGCTTCGCTCAGTGACGTGCTGATCGCCAGAGTTGGCA
>CAZMZQ010000049.1:1168-3045 GCA_964570745.1 uncultured Anaerolineaceae bacterium | reverse complement strand
TCTTTAGAGGGTAAAAGTTCCTCCCCTAACCAAAGATCAACTGGCTGGCTGGTCACAAAACGCAAGCTAACCCCTTGATGGCGCAGTGCATCAAGCTCAGGCTTCGCAAGCTCTTCTATCTCGCTGCTGGTGGCTGCCTGGTAGTCCAAAACTACTAAAACAACCTCTCCTGACTGCAACTTTGCGGTTTTTTCCTGCAGTGCAGCGGCAGGCAGGCTGAGGGGCAAATGCAGATTATCACCAGGACCAAGCACCAACGAGATGATGACACCTGCTAAAAGCAGAAGCGCTAAAATCAGCCGTCCCAATTTGCTTTGCCGGTTCTTTTCGTGCAAAACTGGAATCGTTCGGTGTCCTTCCTGCTCGATGATGTTGGTTAACACCAGGGCACGGTCGCGCTGATCGCGTAAAAGCAGCAGATCAGGCACCACCTCCTCCTCAGTTGAAAGCGATTTCAAAATTTTCTTATCGCGATCTCCCGCTTGCTCAGACTCTTCCGTCTCAACCGGAAGCTCACCTTCTTGCTCTTCGAGCTCCTCCCCAATCTGATCACTCTCAATTATTGAAAGCACTTCCTCGTTTTCTTCTTCAGGTTGCTCAGATTCTCCACCTTCAAAATCTGTCGGGTTATCAATAAGATTCTGAACTTCCACCCCAGTTTCAGGTTCAGCTTCTATGTAAGGATCTTTATCGCCTGTTTCAGGTTTGTCCTCGTCTTTATCCAGCAGCTCAGGATAGCCCGGCTTGGTCGGTTTTGTATTATCCGGTTCGTCAAAGTCGTCATCAGGAATATTGTGAAAATCCTCTGGTATTTCATAGATCGGCAGGAATCCTGACTCTTCCTCAGACTGATCCTCTGCTATCTCCGGATTATCTGACGAAATCAGGTTGGTAAATACAGTTTGCTCACCAGGGTTGTATTCATCTCCGATCTCCCTGCGCAGCAGTTCCTGCAGTTCCTCATCGGTCCACTCATCATCAAAACTTTCTTCCTGCGAGCTGGTTAAAACTTGCTTCGTATCTTGTTCATGCGCTGGGTGCAGTTCCCGTATTCGGCGCAGCCATTCCGGAACCCCGTTTTCATCAACCAGATCTGTTTCCATCTTCCGGGTTTTCTTGCGTTCTTTCTCAGACTGCTCGCGTATTCGTTGAATAACTTCGTCGAAAGCCTGATCAACTTGCGATCGTTCGCCTGCTGAACGGTGCTTGTCCATAGCCTGGCCACCTTTGACCATTTCACCGCTGGAGTCTTCTTCCCGGGTGCGTTCACGCACACGTTCCAGCCAGCCGGGTGTCTGCGAAGCATCGCCCGATCTTCTCTCTTCATCTCCCCCGTTAGGTTGATCTTCAGCTTTTTCTGAGCTGTCACTTTCCGTCTGATCAGTCAAAAGGATGTTTTCATTCAAAGATGCCAGCACACCGGAAATCGATTCAGGCGTGGGACCCTCTCCATCGGCATCGATATCATCAAAGGCGAACAAATCTTCCAAAACCTCACCGCAGCGAATACACTTCAGTGAATGCATGGCGTTCTGTTGTCCACAATTCGGGCAGGTACGCAGTTGGTCAGCCAGTTCACTCATTTTCCACCACCTGACCAAACAACACCCGCAGCGCCGCAATTACAGCGCCTAGCGCCGCCCCGATCAATAAACCCCGCGCTCCAACCACCGGAAGTTTTTGCAGAGCAGTAACCACGACAAACAGGGTTGAATTTTGTGCAATAGGTAAAAACCCCAGGTTTAAAAAGAGAAACAACAAAGCACTCAATCCGAATGAAACCGTCAGAATTGACCAACCCCTCACTCGAAAAATCTTGATTGCCGCGCTCATCATCACCAGCGCGAGCAAACCCAACAAGGCAGTCTCAAGCGGCA
>CAZMZQ010000049.1:0-1068 GCA_964570745.1 uncultured Anaerolineaceae bacterium | reverse complement strand
AGATGCAATGACAACCACCTGGCGGTCCTTCACGGCAGCACCCCACTAAGTTTCAAGACCGCGGCAACTACCAGAGCCGCAGCGATCAAGATTCGCAGCCAGTTAAGCACCTTAGATGAAACCTGAGAATAATCCCGGTTCGATTTGCCCACTGCAGGCAGGTAATAATCCTCTCCCAGGGCAATCTCGGCTTCTGTAACAAAAAATGCCGCCTGCGCCGCCATAGACCCACTGGCAAAAATCAGCGGAACGTTCTTCCGCTCTGACATATCTGCGATCAGGATGCTCTCTGGTCGGTAAGAACCCACCATGACCAAACCAGCGTTATTATCACGCGCCAGTTCGGGCAGCAAAGCCGCAATTCCTGCAAAAGGACCGGGACCAGCGAGTTGGTTGTGGTCAGATCGAAACAGTTCAGTTGCCATGGCATCTTCATATGCCCCGCGTACCACCATATGACTCAAACAGGCCAAACCACCATCAGCACTATAAGAATGAGCAGGCTTATCGTTAAAAACCACCTGGCTCATTAAAAACTGTTCCACCATCAAACCAGTTGTATCGCCGATGCCAGTACCCAGACCGGTGAGCCCTTCTCCCAGCCCTATTAATAGCGTTTTGCCCTCTTCGGACGAACGATGCATCAACGTATCAATTCCATCAAAAACTTGTGGGGTTTGAAGCGGTTTGTTTTTGGGTCGTTTAGTAAAGAATGCTGCTAACAATGTCAGAAAGATGATTAAAATGATTAATACAACTGCAAGAATATCCGTCTGGTTGAGATTGCTCATCACAAGCTCCCTCGACCCAGCACCGTATCGCCATCAAATCTTAATTTTGATTCAACTTGATGGTTGGAACGCGGCAAAATGGTCTTATAGCCAGCCTGAATATTCTCGATGAAAATGAGGTCGGGTGAAAGCTCACTTTTCATGAATAAAGTATAGCATAACCAATCTGTTTCACAGCTAAAAAGCTCTTCACAAACCTGCCAGAAAAATAAGTTGATCAGGTAAAAGCAGTTACAGCACAAATAAAAACGCCCTGTTTCCAGGGCGTGTATTCAAT
>CAZMZQ010000048.1:0-9556 GCA_964570745.1 uncultured Anaerolineaceae bacterium | reverse complement strand
TATCGGACATACCTCTTTCAACCCTGAAGTATTGACTTCAGTATAATCACCCACAGTTTCTTTGTAAGAAACTCATTTTTTAGGAAAATTGATTACAAATAAATTCCTCTCAAACAGACGCAAATTTTGTCAGTGAATCGAAATTTCTGTTAATTAACAAAAAGCCTACATGGTGATGTAGGCATTTTGTTAATTAATATCAAAATCTCAAATAGTTCGGATAGGTTTCTTCTTGCTCTTACGGGAGAAGACATAAAGAGCAACGATCGTCGAAATATATGGAAGCATAGCAGTAAACTGGCTGGGGATTCCTACATTTTGCAAGCTTAGTCCTACCCCTTCAAAAATGCCAAAGAGGAGTGAGAGTAGCAAGATCCCTATAGGTTGGCCTTGGGTTAATATAATTATAGATAGCGCAATCCAACCTCGGCCGGCTGACATGTTTTCCGTAAACAAGCTCATATAACCTAGTGAGAGTGCGGTGCCCCCTAAACCACAGAGCAATCCGCAGATCAAAAGTGCTTTAAACTTGATTGGATCAGATTTAATACCAACAGAATCGACAGCTCTTGAATCGAAACCTGTGGCTCTCAGTCGCAAGCCCATCCTGCTTTTATAGAATTGGATAAAAACAAGCGGCGTGATAATTAATAGCGCGATATAAACTAGAATGTTTTGACCGCTGATGATTGTTCCTAGAACCGGAATATCCTTAATTAATGGGATCTGTACTTTGGGCAAGGATTTGATCAGAGGGCTGATCAGTGCTCCTTTGACATTAAAGATCTGTCGCAGAAGGTACGTTGTTGCTCCCGTTGTAAATAAGTTGAGTGCAATGCCAGTTATGAACTCTCCTGTCTTCAATTTCAAGATGAAGAAAGAGAAAATTAGAGATACCAGAATGCTGCCGCCAATTCCTCCAACCAGCCCCCACACCCAGGAACCGGTAGCATAAGAAATTGCCACAGAACTGAATGCTGAGGTCAGCATCATACCTTCCATCGCGATATTAAATACATTGGCATGAAAGCTATAAGCTCCGCCCAGCGCAACAAGTAAAACTGGAACCGCAGAGGCGAGTGTGGATCGAATAATTTCAATAAACAGGTTCATGCTTTTCCTCTTTCACTTTTCTTGATTGGATTCGAGACTTAATCATGTCGACAAAAATGTCAGAATAATCTCTAAAGGCAACCACAAACAACACCATAATTGCCTGGAGCATTACCGTGAACTCACTAGGCACATTCGTATCCATTTGCATACCAACAGAGCCAGTCTGAAGCATGCCAAAAAAAGCAGAGAAGAAGAGAACACTTGGCAAACTCTGCCCAGAAATAATTGCAATCATTAAACCATCGCCAGCGTTAATCTCGCCCAGGTTTGGAATCAGTTTGTTCTGTTGAGTGCTACCCATAATCAGAAACGCTCCAGCAATTCCAGCCAATGCACCACTGACAACCATTGAGAGAAGGTAGTTTTTCGGCACCTCGCATCCACCAAGCCTCGAAAAAATGTTGTTAGCACCGGTGAGGCGAAATTCATATCCTCTTCGAGTAAATCGCCAGAACAACATAATAGCTACGAAGATAATAATTGACAGGATCACTGAAAGGTCAGCAACACCTATTCTTGGGAATATACCCGCATCTAAAATACGGGCAGACATGGGCCATTGACTATTAAAATCTCGCATTGGATATGTGACCAGGTAGGTGATCAGATATTTTGCAATGAAGTTCATCATTAAAGTAGTGATGAACTCGTTCATTCCAAACGCTAGCTTAAACCCACCAGCAATTCCTGCAAAGATTCCGCCTGCTATCGCTGCTGTAACCAACAAAATTGGAATCAACACAACTGATGGAAGATTAAGGTTTTGACCCACCAATGTGACGGCAAGTGCACCCATTAGAAGTTGCCCAAAGAGTCCCAGATTGCTGACGCCGGAATTGAAGCCAAAGAACGCAGCTAGACCCAGCATAATAAATATTGCCATCCGTGACAATGTATTTCCGAGAGCAATATCAGTCAACAAACTATTCTTAAACATGGATAAATAGCTTTCAATCGGCTGATATCCCTGTGCGACTAACAGGATTGCTCCAGCAACGAATGCAAGTAGCACACCAAGAATTACGACAATTGATTTCTTCATTCTTCTTCTCCTGCTGAACCCAACATATAGCATCCGATTTCGATTCTGCTGGTCTCTTCTGGTCTCTTTTCAGCAACAATTTTCCCTTTATACATAACGAGAATCCGGTCCGATAAGCTAAACAATTCATCCAAATCAGCAGACACTAACAATACAGCTGCGCCTGCATCTCTCTGTTCGATTATGCGTTTGTGAATATACTCAATGGAACCAACATCCAAGCCTCTCACAGGCTGGTCTAACACTAACAACGGGTGATGCAGCTCAAATTCACGACCAACGATCACTTTCTGCTGATTACCTCCAGATAAGGACCGAATTGGATCACGACGGTCTTTGCAAACCACACTAAAGTTTTCAATCATACTATTAGTAAAATCAACAATTCTTTTAGTATTGAGGAATTTCTGTTTTGAAACAAGTCCATCATTGAGATAATGGTGAGTCATAAATGCGTTTTCCATAATGGAATTATCTTGAGCGCTACCTGATTCTTTGCGGTCTTGCGGGATATAAGCAATTTTCTTTCTCCGTGTACGAATTGTATCTTTGCTAATATCCTCATCTTCAACCGTAATCGTGCCAGCATCAGCGCTCATGTTGCCCATTATTACTTGCACCAATTCATATTGACCGTTTCCTTCCACACCAGCGATACCAACTATTTCTTTCTCGCAAACATTGAATGAGACTTCATCCAACAATTGTTTTTCTGCAACGCTGGTTGAATTCAAAGTGATATCCGAAACAGTTAAGACAGGTTGCCCTGCTTCAGCCATTGTTTTCTCAACCTTAAACAAAACCGAACGCCCTACCATGGCTTCAGCCAGATCAGATTTTGTCAGATCAACGTTTGGACTGGTCCAAACATGTGTGCCTTGTCTCATGACCGTAACAGTATCCGAAATACGGAGGATTTCATCGAGTTTGTGACTAATGAAAAGAATCGTCTTTCCTTCATTTTTTAATTTAACAACGGTTTTAAACAGTTCATCAGCTTCCTGCGGTGCTAATACTGCAGTTGGTTCGTCCAGGATAAGGACATTTACATCCCTAAAAAGCTGTTTAATAATCTCTACTTTTTGCTGGATAGCAACAGATAGATTTTTGATTTTTTCATCTAGATTTACAGTTAGGTTCATCTGCTCGCATAAGGCTTTAAGTTTTATGCGAGCTTTAGTAAAATCGAGTAATCCAAGGCTGTTCGTATCTTCATAACCCAAAATCACGTTTTCTAAAATGCTATAAGAAGGAATCAGCATGAATTCCTGGTGGACCATGCCGATTCCTCGTTCAACTGCATCTTTAGGAGAGTGAAAAGACACTTTTTGCCCTCTCAGATAGATTGAACCAGATGCAGGAGACTCCAACCCAAAGAGAATCTTCATAAGGGTTGACTTTCCAGCACCGTTCTCACCAATGAAGGAGTGGATTTTACCTTCCTCGATTTCTACAGACACATTATCCAAAGCAACATTTGAGGGAGGAAAAATTTTTGTGATATTTTCCATCCTAATAAATTCTTTTTTCTCAGTCATAAAACTTCCTCCCAAACTATTCAGCTATTTACTCTTTTGGAAAACGCTCGACAGTAATCTCGCCAGCTTCCAGTTTCTTTGCAATTTCATCAATTTGAGCTAACATTTCTGCTGGTAAGATGGATCGGGTATTATCATCAATTGCCAGGTAAGTTCCAGCATAACCATAGTGGAATTCATAGGATTTACCTTGTTCGATTGTACCATCCACCATCATTTTGTAGAGCTCAAAAGCTGCTCCGCCAAGATCTTTGACCATAGAAGTCACAACGTAACCGGGGTAAGTACCATTCTGGTTGGAATCGACGCCGATGACATACTTGCTGTCTTCTGACGCTGCCTCAAGAGCACCGCTGCCAGTCAGCCCAGCAATTTGAAAAACTATATCTGCATCTTGTGCATAGAGTTGTTTCGCTGCAGTTTTTCCTACGACAGGGTCACTAAAGGTTCCGGCAAAGTTAGTAACGACTTTGATGTCGGGGTCGATATATTTGACGCCTTGTTCGTAACCGTACATAAAGCTGCGAATGACCCACATGTCCTGACCGCCCATAGCGCCTACGACTTTTTCTGGATTAGCATAAGGCAGGTCGCTTGTTGTAACCAAGGCGGCAACAACCCCAGCCATGAAGGAGCCTTCTTCTTGAATAAAAGTTACACTGTTAATTGTGTTAGCTTCATTTTGAAGAACGAAATCCAGATTGACAATTCGCACATCAGGATAACGAGCTGAATAATCTTTGATCAAATCTTCCATGCCATAAGCATCAGTAAAAAGCACATCCGGACCCCAGGCAAAAGCCGCCTCAACAGATTGAGCATACTTGGAAGAATCGAAACCACTCTCGACAACACGTGCTTCTGCACCGTAAACTTCTGCAATGCGTTGTAAACCAGCATTCACAGAGTCAGTAAAGCCATTATCTCCAAGCGTCCCAGGAGTAACATAGACGACTTTCTTCAAGGTAGTTTCTGCCACAGGTTCATTTTCGCCTGCAGGAGCCACTGGTTCATCGGTTTTTGCAGTGTTTCCACATGCACTTACCAATAGCATTACGATTAATGCTAAGACAACAATAAAACGGAACTTCTTCATTTTCTTTAATTCTCTCTTTCTATTTTGAGTTTTTGAGTTTTTTCTTCAGAATCTGAACAAATCTTTCTCTGTCAGATTTCAAGGCGACTCGAACATTGGGCTTTCGGGCACGATCACGTTTTTCAAAATCGAAAAGGCTCATACCGTCGGTTATCCCATGACTTACACAGACATCCATGTTCACTTCACGGATATCCTGCAAAACCTCTGGATCAATTAACGCTGCCACTGCCAGAGCATCGTGTATAGGTGCTGTATTGTGAATAGGTAAAGGCTGGAACAAGTTATATCCAGAAATTCGTTGTTGCATCAGCTTTCCGCAAAAAATGGAGGCTTTGGATTGTTCTGCTAACATTTCTTCGGAATCTGCCCAGGAAATATATGCATCGTGGGTTGCATCAAGGGGCACAATTCGCATAGGGGCACCACAATCTGCAACAATTTTTGCCGCTTCAGGGTCGATCCAGAAATTGAATTCAGCTCCGGCTGTAACGTTGTTAATCAGATAACCTCCGCCCATGATTACAATTTCTTCAATACCGTCAACAATTTGAGGGGCAATCCTAAGTGCCATAGCCAGGTTGGTTAACGGACCCACAAAAACCAGCGTGATTTTTTCCGTAGTTTCGGTCAGCATACGAATTAACCATAAAACGGCATGTTCATCTTCTTCTTTTTTTGTTGTTTCAGGTAAAGGAAGATAATCGCCATGGACATCTTCGTTTTTATCTTCGGGACCCGTAAAGGGTACATTTTTACGTCTGTTTGGTGTCAGGCTGGCTACCATTGGTAAATGACAGCCTCTGTAGACTGGAACATCCAGTCCAATATGGTCTACTAATCTCAATGTATTCGTCGTTGTAATTTCGATGCTGCGATTCCCATTAACTGTTGAAACGCCCAGCAGTTCTAGTTCTTCTGACAACCCTGCCAGCATAATCGAAATAGCGTCATCGGAACCGGTATCAACATCCAAAATTATTTTCTTTTTCATAATTCTCCTTTACGGTTTTTATTTTTTTCGATGAGATCCAGAGTCTCTTTAATACTTGGAATCGAGGATTGAGCCCCTATTTTTGTGACAGCTAATGCTGCAGCGGCCGAAGCAACCTCAAGGGCGTGTTTCGCATCCTGTCCATTCATAATCGCAGTAGCGAGAAAGCCCACAAATGTATCACCTGCAGCGGTGGTATCAACAGCATCCACTTCGAATACCGGTTGAAAAGTTTTATTTTTGTTTGTCAGAAGCATCGAGCCTTGTTTGCCTAATGTGATAATTAGATTTTTTAGACCCTTATCAAGCAAAGCATGAGCTGCAGAGATCAGCTCTTCACCAAAACAAGACGGACACCCAACCAACCCTTGCAATTCCGTTTCATTCAACACAAGGTATTCCAGCTTTGTCAGGATTTCGTCTGGAATCGGGTAAAAAGGTGCTGGATTCAATAGAACCGGGATTGAAGCCTGATGAGCCTTATTAATAATGTAATGGCAACTGTTTAATGGGATCTCATGTTGAACGACAAGCAAGTCTGCACTGCTAATTTCATCCCATTGACTGTCAATATAAGCCTGGTCTACAAGGTTATTCGATCCTGGGATAATGATGATTCTGTTCTCACCTGAGTTCTCAAGCAAGATCGTAGCGATACCCGAAGGGTGATCAGAAGATCTAGCAATATTCGAGATATCTACTCCAGCTTCGGTCAGGGAACTGAGCAATAGATCTCCAAAGCCGTCTGCTCCAACACAACCAAACATGCGTGTTTTTGCACCAGCTTTGGCGGCTGCAATCGCCTGGTTGGCACCTTTGCCACCAGGAACGGATTTAAACCCTTGACCAGCAATTGTCTCTCCTGCCAAGGGCATTCTTTCGGTCTGAACAATCAGATCCATATTCAAGCTGCCGATTACACTAATTTTTGGCATATTTCTCCAAGTAAGAACCTGTTGATTCCCGTATAATAAGCGAGCCTCGGAACATAACTTTTCGGGCTCGCATGCTTTTGTTTTTAATTCTGTCCAACATAAGATCAACAATGGTCTCCGCCATTGCTTCAACTGGCTGTTCATAGGTAGTCAATGAAGGAACACAGGCTGAGGCAAGCTCAATATTGTCAAAACCAACCACTGAAAGATCTTCTGGAACTCGCACACCCTTTGAGTGAGCATTCTTCATCGCTCCAATTGCCATCATGTCACTAAACACGAAAAGTGCTGTAGGTTTCAGGTCTTGTTGCCATATTTGGTCAAAGGAGGTAAATCCACTTGTCAACGAAAACTTCCCAAATGTGATTAACTCGGGGTGATATGAAACCCCCCACTCTTTATGAGCACGAACAAAACCAGTTAACCGCTGTCTGCTGGGAGAAAAATTGCTCGGCCCGGTAATACAGGCTATCTCGCGGTGATTCAGCGTCAAAAGGTGGTTCGTAATATCAAAGCCAGCTTGTTCGTTGTCCAACAAGACCACATCAGCCAAGTCCATAGGTAACTCACGGTCGGCAATCACTACCGGGATTTCATTTTCAGCTAAAGTGCGCAAATGGTTTACATCACCACCAGAGGAGATGAAGATCACACCATCAACCTGCTTTGAGACCAGCGCTTCAAGGTAAGCAGATTCTTTATCAGATTTATTATCAGTATTGCAGATGATGACGTTATAACCGGCTTTGAAGCCGAAGTCTTCTATTTTTCTGGAAAATTCTGCGAAGAAAAGATTGGATGCATCTGGAATCACCAAACCAAGTGTTTGGGTTTTACCAGCCCTCAGGCTTCTGGCAGCAACATTAACTTTATAGCCAAGCTCTTGGATAACTTCCTGGACTCTGATTCTGGTTGTTTCTTCAACAAAACGGGTTTCATTCACTACATGTGAGACTGTCGTGGTTGAAACACCAGCCTTGTTTGCTACATCTCGAATAGTGACTCTCGCCATATCTCTCCTATCTAAACGATTGCGCAAACGTTTGCTTAATAATATGTTAATTTTATAACGTTGTCAAGGTCATTTTTTTATGAGTTTTTGCAGAAATGGGTGAATCAAACCGTGGTTTCATTAATCTTTATAGTACAATATATCTATCGCAACGGTGTTTTACATAATTGGAGGGAATATGTTACCAAGACGAAAAATGATTGTCATTTTCTTTGTCATCTCAATCGGTCTTTTTGCTCTGTCTTATTACCCTGCACAAACTTCTGTAAATGCCACTCTCACCTTTACAGTTAACAGCAACGTGGATTTGCCCGATTTTGCTACCAACGGTGTCTGCAGTGTCGGGCATGAAACTAATGGACTATGCACACTGCGTGCCGCAATAACCGAGGCAAGAGGGAACGCTCATGAACAACCGGTCACCGTACGGATACCACCAGGCACTTATACCCTGACAATACCCCCAGATCCTGACATTGCAGAAGACTACAGGCACGGCGACCTTGATATCAACCCAAACAGCCCTACAAACCACCTGATCACAATTGAATCGACCGTGGTTGGTGGAGAGGTCATCATTCAGACTGCTCCGGATTTCCATGATCGAATTCTTGAAATTAGGAACGCAAATGTCTCTATTGAGGGCGTCGTTTTTTCGGGGGCACATCTTGAGGTTAGTCCCGCTCAATTCGGTGGTGCGGCAATTAATAATCATGGCACCCTGAAACTGGTAGGGACTAAATTCGTCAACAATTCCGTTTCATGTAAACCGGGGGAGGATTGCAAAGGCTATGTTTACGGTGGAGCGATTGAGAATTTTGGCACATTATCAATTTTCGATTCCAGTTTTGTCCAAAATTCGACAGACCGGGGGGGTTCGGCGATTTTTACTAATGGTCCATCTGTCAATATCAGCTATTCGTCGTTCTTGCAAAATTCGACACTCACAATTGTTAACTATTCCAGCTTTTCCATAGTAAATAGCACCTTGAGTGGAGGTGAATCAGGAATACTTAATTATGAGGAACTGTTCCTGCGGTCTTGCACCATGGCGAATTTTAATGAAACTATTAGAAATTACAGCGGCAAGACCGTGTATGCAAGAGACAGCATTTTTTCAACCCAAGGTCAATATAATTTTAATGGTAGTCAAGGTGTCTGGAACAGTGGTGGCTATAACATTTTCAACGACGGGAGTTGGCCAGGCGATTATTCCACTGGTGATCTTTCTAACACAGATCCTAAACTGGGTATGCTTGGAAATTACGGCGGACCGACGCTCACACATCCACTTCAACCAGGTTCGCCAGCAATTGACCATCGTCCCGGAAATTGTGGGAGTGTTTTTTTACCGCTTTTTGAAGATCAGCGTCACTTTCCTCGGAACGATGGAAAGTGTGATACTGGAGCGTTTGAGCATACAGGTGTCTTCTTCGTACCGTTATTCCTGCCAGCTATCTTCAGGTGAACTTAATTATTGTAAATAAACGCTTTTCACAGCCGAGAGTCCATGAAAGAGAAGTTTGAGCAATTCTCGTCATAAAACTGTCCTCGTCAATTAAGAGAATAATTGCGAACCTGACTTCGAACGCAGGCTTACGAAGGTTTTTTATCATAACGGGGGTGGGTCTGGCTAAATCGTTAGATATTGAACGTTCGTGATAGGGACTTGCCCCTACCAACGTCACTCAAAAATGCTGACATTGGGTACTCATGGTTGAAACCTCCCCCTGCAAACCTAAATGTAATCACCGCATTATTCTTGCGTATAATTAATTCCGTGTTTTCACTTAATATTTGAGAAAAACAAACGGGTTTTGAAA
>CAZMZQ010000047.1:0-9763 GCA_964570745.1 uncultured Anaerolineaceae bacterium | reverse complement strand
GGCAAGGCATAGAAAAAGGCAGAAATGGTTTTGCCATCTTCAATGCGTCCTGTTCGTATCATTTCAAAAACCTCGCGCAGGTCTACCTTGACCAGGCTTAAAAATTCGTCCTCATCCTGTTCCAGAGGAGCTTCGCTGAGACCAGTGGCAAAAAATATGTGCATGTACTCGCTGGAATAGCCTGCTGCCATATAAAAACCACCAATTCGCTCAATGTGAACGGCATCGCTGCCCGTCTCCTCCCGCAATTCACGGCGGGCTGTGGACAACGGATCTTCCCCTTCATTCATCATTCCAGCTGGTAGTTCAAGCAGCTCTTTACCCGCGCCTACCCTAAACTGGCGAACAAACAGAACCCTTCCTTCATCGTCGACAGGCAGGATCGTAACTGCGTCTGTATGGTCTACCAGGTCATAATAACGTTCTCTTCCGTCGGGCAGGCGCAAGTGCACCTTTTCGAGGTTGAAAGCATGTCCTTCAAGAATTTGTTGCCGGTTAAGAATGGTTGAACTTGCCATGTAATTCTCCTTATAAAAAAACAGGAGGCGTAAGCCTCCTGCAATTCTATCGCATAATCTTATGGGATTTGCAGAGTTTTAACCCCTGAGAGGTCATAAGGTGCCTGTAAGCCATTCGCCTGGATGATGTGCTCAGGCCAGACATCGCCATAAGCGCAAGCTATCTGGTAGATGGTTTCTCCTGCGCTAACATTCCAGACATCAGGATGGGGAAGCAGTTCGCGTTCGCCGCCGGGCCAGCTTCCACTTTGGGGCACGTCCAATACATCACCAATCGAAAGCATACTGCCTGCGTAAAGATTATTGATTGCCAGCATGTCGCCCGGGTCAACATTGAAGCGGCGTGCAAGGCAATATATCGTTTCCCCGCTCTGCACAGTCCAGGTCAAAGGTTTGCTCATGGTTTGCATGGTGGGCGTAGGTGCATTGGTTGGCGTCGGAGAAGGCACTGCAGTTGGGGGTACCTGGGTAATGACAATCGAAGTGCCCTGGGGGTTCTGAACAATCTGGGTTGGCATGTTAAAGTCTTCAATGATCGACTGTGCGGTCATGGTAGCGTTGATGATTTGCTGATCCACCGGCAAGGGCGTACCCACCTGTTCAACTAATTGTGGCGTTATTTGTGGGGCTTTGGATGCACTACGCTGACACCCTGCCAATAGGACCATGAGTGCGATCATGATCACAATAATGATTGTTTTCTTCTTCATAATAATCTCCTGTTCAGTACCAGAGGTACTTCGTATTATGCAAGTTGCAATTACCTTGCCAATCCCAATCATATTGCCCCAGGCAAGGCAGCCTGATAGCTGTGGCTTTCTGCATTTTTGTCGTAGGAACAACAAAAAAAGCAGCCTCATCAAATCCTGAGACTGCTTTTTTACTAACATAAAATTCGTTGACTAGCTAATCTTGCCCCCTACCGCAACAATGTCATTTTCATTCCTGACAATTGCCGCAACAGCTGCTTCCAATGCACGCGAGATGTCGCTGGCTGATAAGGAAGGAGCTGGCACGGGTTTTTTTGCTGCCTGTTCCGGTGTGAAAGGCACGTGGATAAATCCTGCCCGGATATGCTTGTCCATCTTCGAAACAAGGTACAGAACGCCATACATGATGTGATTACATACAAAGGTGCCTGCGCTATTGGATAGGGAAGATGGAATACCTTCTGCACGAATTGCCTCTACCATTGCTTTTACGGGAAGCGTGGCAAAATAAGCCGGTTCTCCATCCTCAAAAATAGGCAGGTCAAGCGGTTGGTTACCCTCGTTGTCAGGTATCCTGGCGTCATCGACATTTATTGCCACCCGCTCGGGTGTCACATCAAAACGACCACCAGCCTGACCAATAGACAAGACTACATCAGGGTCTTCGGAAAGGATGGCTTCTTTCACCTTATTGATCGATTTATGAAAGACAGTGGGAATCTCAAGCTTAACAATCTGGGCGCCTTCAATTTCGTCTTTCATTAATTTGACTGCCTCAAGGGCAGGGTTCACACTTTCGCCTCCGAAAGGGTCAAATGCAGTTATAAGAATTTTCATCAGTTACCGTCCTTTTCCTTTTGTCGGGTTGCTCAGCTCTAAAAAGCCAGGAAATACATCAAGAAAATATGAACCACCAGAAGCACAACTGCAAGAGGCACCTGTGATTTGATGATCGCATATTTGTCTTTTGTTTCCAACAGGGCTGCTGGCATGATGTTGAAATTAGCCGCCATCGGGGTCATCAGTGTTCCACAATAACCGGCTGTTAGACCTAAGGCACCTACGATGATCGGGTTAGCGCCCTGCATAATCACAAATGGAATTCCGATTCCAACCGTAATTACAGAGAAAGCAGCAAAACCGTTGCCCATGATAATTGTGAACAGAGCCATACCGATGCAATAGACTGCAACACCGATAAATTTACTGCCATCAGGGATAATATTTGCCACTCCACTGGCGATTACAGTTCCAACACCTGCGGCTGTGAAAAGTGCACCCAATGCAGCCAGGAGTTGGGGAAGGATACCAACGGGACCAACATTCATCATCAGTCTTGAACCATCTTGATAAGCGTTTTTAGCAGGCGCCTTGGTGATTAAGAAAGCAATCACAAGTGCAAACGCTGCTGAAATACCGATGGCGTGATTTGTACTGAGTTTGAGATGTGCCAATAAATAAGCTACTGCTACAGCAATGACTGCCAGAGAAATGGCAGGGATAAATATCTTGTTTCCAATTTTATCTGCGCTCTTCCTGGAAAATTCCGGAGTGGGAACGTCGATGTTGCCAGGTTGTCTGACCTGGTTCATTGCGGTAAGAGCAGCGATCACTAAAATACAGGCTCCTGTAATCCAGCGTGGGATATGAGGTCCGACAATAAATGTAAAAGCAAGAAGAAACCAGAAAATCGCTGTAGGAATCCGGGTTTTGAGATTTTTATCTCGCAGCGCATAAACACCACAGATGATAAAAATTATCCCGATGATGACATAGAAAAGTTCGCCAATCAATTGGTTGGTGTCCATGGCTTATGACTCCTTCTTTCCGCCAAGTGTGGCTTTTAATTTTCTATCGAACAAATAATTTTTGAGAATGCCCAATAGAACAGAGATGACCGCAACAGGAATGGACCACATGGCAACATTTAATGCCGTGACCTGACCATAGCCCTGTTCAGCCATTGTGCTGGCGATAAGCAGGGTACCGGAAGCTCCCATAAAAACGTTTTGGGCAAAAAAGTTACCGTAGTTTTCTGAAGCAGCCGAAGCACCTTTAATTTTATCTACGGATTCCTCGTCGACCTCTTCAAAATTAGCGACTGCAGCAGCCTGCGCCATGGGATTGATCAGAGGACGAATAAATTGGGGATGACCACCAAGCCGCACGGAGAAGGCAGCGGCAGCAGCCCGGATGGTTTGATAAATCGAAAGGATCTTGCCAGTCGTTGCACCTTTAATTCCACGAATGAAATCGACTGCTTTCTCCTTAAGTCCATAGCGCTCACTAATCCCAATCACGGGCAAAGTAAGCACAAACAATGTCGCGGTACGCTGGGTGATGAAGGAATTCCCGAGAACATCCAGGATTTCCATCGGGGTCATTCCAGCGACCAGTCCGGTAACCACCCCCGCGACTACGACGGTGGCTATGGTATCTCTCTTCAGTGCAAATCCGAGAATTACCACAAGAACACCTATGAGTTTTAATAGTTCCATATATAAAAATCTCCTTAAAAATAAATTTTGTCGATAATTGGGTGCAAAAAAATTCTATCATAAATAAACAATTCATAGGATGTTATTAGTCAAATAAGAACCAAATTCGATGAATAATTTTCATGTCTGCTTTCAGACTTTTTAAGCGTCAGCTTATTAAAGAAACCAACTCGGATAGAAATAATGAAATGGTGAAACAGAAAGTAATTTTATTGCCGTTTGACCAGGTTAAACAAAAACACCCCTTGCGGGGTGTCTGTTTATTATCGAACAATTAATCTTTTTTCAAAACTGGCAAACCAGAAGCGAGTTCTACAACATGTTTTCCGGCAGGAACCTGGTCCACTTCCTGACCTTTGCGAACATCAGTTGAGAAATAATAAAGTTCGGTTTCTTTCCCGGACGCGCGGGTAACTTTCTTGACATGAAGAAAGTATTCTTTACCTTTTGAATTTTTGAAACTATAAGCCATTTTAAATCTCCTTCATAATTGTGCGTACAAATTGCATATCTATCGAAGAAAGTTTACATCCCAACGAGGGTGTTGTCAATTGAGTGTAGAATCAGCAGAAGGTTACGAAATTTCGACCCGTGTCATGTTCCAAGCCATTTGCCAGCCATTTCCGGAAGGTTCAGCAGGCTCCCCTGGACCAGGTTGCAGCGTGGCAGCGATTCGATGAACAGGCGACCATATGGTTTGCTCAGCACGCGCTTGTCGAGAATGACCACGACACCCCGATCTGTCTGGGTACGGATTAGGCGCCCAAAACCCTGCCTGAATCGTAATATCGCCTCCGGGAGCATATATTCATTGAATGGGTCATCAAAACTTTCTGAGCGGGCGGCAACAATCGGATCGCTGGGCACATCAAATGGCAGTTTGGCAATCACCAATGCCTGCAAAGCCTCTCCAGGAACATCAACCCCTTCCCAGAAGGACCGCGTGCCTAATAAAACTGCCCTGGGACTCTGTTTAAAGGTTTCCAACAATGCTGAAGCAGAAGCACCTTCACCTTGCTCATAGACCTGGATATCCAGCTTTGACAATGCTGACTGAACGTTTTGCGATGTGCGCTGCAGCTGGGCGTAGGAGGTAAATAACACCAACATCCGTCCACCGGTGACCTTTGCCAGCCTGATTACTGTGTCTTCCAGGGTTTTCTGGTGTCCATAATTGTCCGTTGGTTCCGGGATGTCCTGTGGAAGATAGAGCATTGCTGAATTTTCGTAATCGAAAGGAGATCCAACCATCAATTCGTTTGCGTCATCACCATTCAGCCTTAATTTCAGATAATCAAATTCACCGTGGGTGGTCAGTGTGGCTGAGGTCAAAATCACACTCGATTTTTCATGCCAGAGATATTTCTCCATCAGGTTGCCAATATGAAGCGGTGCGATTTGTAAGGTGAGCCGCAGCTGGAGGGGATCGATCTCCACCCAATAAATCTGGTCATCATGCGGAGCCATCGTCAGGCCTTCCAGCTGTAAACCGATCTCGTTCAAGGACTGGGTGGTTCGTGCCATTGTTCCCAAAATATCTTCAGCGTCTTCTGGTTCAATGCCTTCGACTCCCTGGATCGAGTTTCTCACAGCCCGTAATAGCTTTAACAACTCATCAAGATCGTTTTTTGCACTTTCCCAGGCTAATTCCACATCCAGCCAGGCTGGGATCATGCGTGTAGATGGCAAAATGCGTGTCTTTTGTGGGTAGGTGCCCAATGGTTTGCCTTCGCGCATCTCCTCCAGCAAAAAATCGATTGCCTTGAAGTAGCCAGTCATGCCTATATCAAACCGTAAAGCTCGTTCGGTGGCTGCTTTTACCGCCTGGAGCAGGGCTGCCAGTTCAGCGGGCATCAGTGCAGGTCCGGCGACACCGACCAACCTTCCCAAGACTCCTTGTTCGGTGCTGCCCAATTCACGCACAAGCCGGGTGACATCCTGAGCCCGCAGGCTGTAGCTCATCGCATCGGTTGTAGCCGCTTCGAGATGGTGGGCTTCATCGACGATCAGATAGTTATATTCAGGTAAAACCTGGTTCTCAACAGCGGCATCTGCCAACAAAAGTGCATGATTGACAACCAGGATGTGAGAGCTTTCAGCAGCCATGCGTGCCTTGTAGAAGGGACAGATTCCGCCCATTCGGCGAACACAATTATCGAAGGAGCAAGCGTCATCTTCTGCTGAAAGCCGCGACCATACCATCCGTTCGTTTACCCCGTTGAGGTTGATCTCCCTCCGGTCGCCGCTATTACTGCTCCTCAGCCAAACCAGAATCTTTCCCAAAACACGCAGTTCATCCACATTTTCAGGACCTCTTTTTCGCATTTGCTTAAGCCGCCGGGGGCAGAGGTAGTTATTGCGGCCTTTCAAAACGGCTGCCCGCAGGTCAATATTGAGCGCCTGGATCAGGTCGGGGATATCTTTTTGGATTAACTGGTCCTGCAGGGCGATTGTGTTGGTTGAGATAACCACTCTCTCATTGTTTTTCATTGCCCAGAAAGCAGCCGGGATCAGGTATGCCAGTGACTTGCCCGTACCGGTGCCGGCTTCGACCATCAGATGGTCGCCCCTGTTAAGTGACTGGCAAACAGAGCGAAGCATCTCAACTTGCTGGGAGCGATGTTCAAACCCTTCATTGTATTTGGCAAAAACCCCACCCGGTTCCAGCAATGCTGCCATTTCTTCACAGTCGATCTGCTCCAGATGTTCGTTTGGCTGCAGAGATTTGGTCTTTCCGCCCCGCTCAAGGTTGATAAAGAGTTCCTCTTCATCTTTTCCAGAAATTCGGGGCTGGATTCCACTTGCGCTCAAGGCACTCATTGCCCAGCGAAAAGGCAGTTCTCCCTGCCAGCTTATCCCTTTTGCCAGGCGCAATATTTCTGCTGCCAGGTCAACCGGCAATTCTTCAATTTTCTTTTGAAGCTGCTGATAAACCTGCATGGTGGCCCGGGCATCATCCAGCGCGCGATGGGCGTTTGTTAATACGACCCCCAGCTGCTGTGCCAGCGAACCCAAGCCATATCTTGGCGCTGATGGCATGACAATCGCGGCGATTTCGTAGGTATCTATGGTTTCGTTATACTTAAAGGCACGGTATTTTTCGAAGAAACTCAGGTCAAAGTTGATGTTCTGTCCAAGAATAATTGCGTCTCCGACAAAATCCTGAATTTCAGGGAGCACATCAACAATGAAAGGTGCGTTCATGACCATGCTGTTGGAGATGCCAGTCAGATTGGTGATGAACTGGTTGATAGGTTTTCGGGGGTTGATCAGTTTCGAAAACTCGGAAATCACCCGGTTTCCATTGAACTTCACTGCACCTACTTCAATAATAGAGTCATTTTTAGGATCAAGTCCGGTTGTTTCAATATCAAAGGCAACAATTTCAGGCATGAGCCAAATTATACACTTCAAATGCTGGAATACCGATCCAGGCTAGTGAAGTTTTTTTGAGCATGGTAAATGTTACAAAAACTACCTTACCCGTCCGTTAAGGTATAATGTCGGCTTAGGAGTACCGATGACAAGTATCTGGACAATTTTACAATTTATCTTTTTCTTCGGCTTCCTGGTTTTTATTCACGAACTGGGTCATCTTCTCGTCTCCAAGGCTTTGGGGATAGAAGTTGAAGAATTTGGTTTTGGTTATCCTCCCCGCATGCTTAAGCTGTTCACCTGGAAAGAAACAGAATTCACCCTTAACTGGATTCCGTTTGGTGGTTTTGTGCGGCCTAAAGGCGAAGGAGATGCAGGTGAACCTGGTGGGCTTATGGCGGCACCAAAATGGAAACGTTTCCTTGTTTTGGTGGCAGGAGCAACGATGAACTTCCTGTTCGGGATTCTCGTATTGATCATCATGTTCTCTGTTGCTGGCGGTCAGGACACCTCCAGAATAATGGTCGCAGATGTCGCGCCAGCTTCCCCGGCTTTTTCTGCCGGTCTGGAAACGGGGGATATTATCACGCATGTGGGCACCTATGAGATTGATAGTTTTGAGGCTATTTCCAGCGCAACCTCTCATTTTCTTGACCAGGAAGTTGAACTGACCTATGACCGCGATGGTGCGATCGGATCTGTTACCTTGATACCGAGATCAAATCCACCTGAAAATCAGGGTGCCATGGGGATCACGATTGGTTATCCTGTAGTCTCGCTGCCTTTCGGTCAATCAGTTGCCCAGGCTTTCGATACTTTTTGGCTGCAGGTAAAAACCACGTTATCGATTCCGGCAAACCTGATCAAAGGCGCAATTTCTGCAGAAGAAGCACGAATTGTAGGCATAAAGGGCATCTACGATATTTTCGACAATGCCGCGCAGCTCGATCAATCCAGCCCTGCTGCAGGTCTGGGAGGCTTCCCGATTTACCGGCTGTCAGTTATTTCCATGATATCGATCGCGATTGGGATCACAAATCTATTGCCCATCCCGGCATTGGATGGCGGTCAGATCATGTTCCTGATTATCGAGGCGGTCACCCGTAAGCGAATCCCGGATAATGTCGCACTTATGATTAACAACATATTCTTTTACGCACTTATCCTGCTGATGGTTTTCATTACCATACAGGATTTTCGAAACCCGATCCTCGGACCTTAGAGGAACCATGGAAGACACAAGAAATATTCACGAGTTAATCGAGGCCCTGATGGACCTTGAACACCAGTTTCCTGCAAAATTGCTTTACCAATTTTCAGATCTGAATACACAGGAATGCAAGGTGCTGGCAAGCTCCTGGGAAACAATCCCGTTAAAAAGGCGTCAAACCCTCATGCAGGATCTTGTTTCACTGGCGGAGAACGATCCGGTGTTAATGTACGAAAGAGTTGCCAACATTGCACTGGATGATGTTGACCCCCAGGTTCAGCTGATGGCAATCGATCTGTTGTTCGATTGCGAGGATCGCCGCCTGATTCCTGTATTTTTAAAAATGCTCGCCGATAAAACACGTGATGAAGAAGTGAGAGCAGCAGTGGCAAACGTGTTGGGACCATTTGTTTACATGGGCGAGGTTGATAAACTTAAACCAGAAATCCTCGAGGAGATTGAAGAATCTCTGCTGAAAGCTTATTTCAAAGATGAAAGCGACCTTGTTCGCCGTCGTGCATTGGAAGCCATGGGCTTTTCCAGCCGTGAAGAAGTCCCAGCCCTTATTCGAAAAGCAGGGGCAATGAGCGACGAACTTTGGCTTGAAAGCGCCATGTTTGCCATGGGGCGTTCTGCTGATGAGCAGTGGGAACCAAGTGTTCTTGAGAATCTCGATCATGAAAACGTCGCAGTGCGTATTCAGGCGGTTCACGCTGCTGGTGAACTCGCACTTAAAAAAGCCCGCAGGTCACTTCTGCAAAGCGTGGATGAGGTTCAGGATGAAACCTTGCGCCATGAAACCATTTGGGCATTAGCTCAAATTGGTGGTGAAGGGGTGGAACGCAAACTGGAAGCACTTTTGGCTGCTGCAGAAGACGACGATGAAGCCGAAATCCTTGAAGAAGCGCTCGAAATACTCAACTTCACTGAAGGAGGTGAAGAAATGGAGCTAATGTCGGTATCCTGGGATAAAACCGAACTTCACACTGATGAAGATGAAGAAGATGACGATTATCCGGATGACGATGATGAGTATGAAGACAGCGATGCGTATGATGACGATGAGTGGCTTCGTTATGTTGATGATGATGATGAAGAAGACGATGACGACGAGTTTTCGTACGGCGAGTTTGACGAAGACCGATTTAGTTAGCTCGTAACAGGTCCTATGACTGAAGAATCAGGTGGGCAAGCGCGTTTGCAAGCATTTGTGAGTGGGGTAGTGCAGGGGGTTGGCTACCGTTATTTCGCCTTGAGTACCGCCCTTAAGCTTGGGATTACGGGTTGGGTTCGTAATTTGCCTGATGGTAGTGTTCAGGTTGTAGCCGAAGGTCCGCAGGAAGCTTTGGAAATGTGGTTAAACGACCTCAGGAAGGGTCCATATTCCGGTCGTGTGGATGAAGTCCGCTTTTCATGGTTCCCTTCCAGGGGAGAATTTGATCGTTTTGAGGT
>CAZMZQ010000046.1:0-9830 GCA_964570745.1 uncultured Anaerolineaceae bacterium | reverse complement strand
GTTCAAACCTGGTCGCCTATAAATTGAAACGAGACCCTAACCTGCGGTTTCTTGGAGGGGAGGATTGGCAGCTGGTTAAATATCGCCAGGTACGCAACCTGGCCGGAAACCCACTGTTGAGCCGGGAGTTATTTGCTTCACAACTCAGTTCCGATCCGCCTGAATTTCACAGTGCACAACTAGCGTTGTTTTAATTTTACTGGAATTGATGGGGCGGGCATGGTAGCCCGCCCGTATTCTTCATATAAACCCACTTGAAAGAGACCATGGTCATTATGCTGAGGGCGAAGCGAGTAGTGAAGGTCTCCCTACAATTTTTTACCCTTACGGTGTTGGTTCGACAGGTGGTGGTGTTGGGGTTGCTGTCGGCTCGGGGGGTAGGGTTGCCGTTGGGGTTGGTATATCTGTAACGGTCGGAGTAACCGTAGGTGTCGGTGTCGGGATAGCGAGTTGTATTACCCACTTTTTTTGCACCTCAGTATTCATTGTGCTGTGCAATGTCACCCGCAGGGTGATGACGTCGGCATCAATGCCTTCCATATCCCAGATAAAAATCTCCGCTGCAGAACTGACAGGAGTAGTCACCCAATCGACAGTGAGCGGATACCATTGACTGGGGTCTGGCCCTTCACCCCAATGCAGCTTGAATTGTTTGAAGTTCGCAGTTGCATCGATTACGCCGGCAATAATAAACGGGTTTTCATGAATGGTCACTCCATCGCTGATGCCCACAAGTTCGATGATCGGTCTGGGGTCATCCATTCTACATTCACGCTCCGGTCTGATAATCAACGGGTCAGGGAAACCATAGTTATCCGCCCAGTTTTTACCAGCATCCGTCTTTAGCCATCTAATTGCATCTTTATCTTCAACGTTTATCGTCAGTTCTTCTTTGGTGAACTCTGAGCATGCGGCAGAAGCAGCCAGATTGGTCCACGAATCTATGTTGAGTTTCAACCACAAATCTTCGTCCTTTGGAAGGGGAGGTTGATCTGAAGCAAAAATCTCGCTGCGATATTGAGGACAATTTTCACCCGGCTGAACCCCCGATACCGAACAAATCGTGTAATCCACTACATCAGAAGGTCTTGGGAATGCTCCGCTGACGCCACCCAAATAGCGGTTTACCCCTGCTTGCATAATTTCAGCCCAAATTGGCGCCGCGCCTTCCACGCCAGTGGTGTTGATCATCGGGGTGTAGTCAGCGTTACCCACCCAGACACCAACCACAAGGTCGGGGGTATAACCGATGGTCCAGTTATCGCGGAAGTCGTTGGTAGTACCTGTCTTGACCGCTGCTGTAAAAGGCAGATTAAGAATTGAATTGTAACCAAACATAGGGGCACGGGCATCTCGATCAGACAATATTGAGGATATCAAATATGTATGAGCAGCCCGAACCACCTGGTCACCAACAGGTGGTTCGTATTCGAACAAAACCTGTCCACTGTGATCAACCACCTTGGTTATCGCAACAGGGGATATTTTCCGACCCTCGTTTGCCATAACCTGGAAAGCGCTTGTTAGCTCGAGCAGGCTCACCTCGCCACCACCCAGCGTTAACGAAAGTCCGTAATCTTGTCGTGTGAGGCTGTTGATGCCAAGCCGTTTTGCCATATTGATAAAGCCATCTGCTTCCGGAGTGGTCGGGTCATCGTAAATGCCAACATATTCCAATGCCTTGACAGCGGGAATGTTGTATGAATTTGCCAGCGCATCCCTTACCAAAACCGGACCGTGAAAACGACCGTCATAGTTGACAGGTTCATAGTCTGGGCTGGTGTCGAAGGGATCTGTAGAAGGTCTGAATGATGAAGGTACATCCCAGATGAGGGTGGATGGCGTCCAGTCTTTTTCAAAAGCAGCCAGGTAAGTAATCGGTTTGATTGCTGATCCAGGTTGGCGTGTATTGCTGAGCGCCATGTTGACCTGCCCGCTGATTTCTGCGTTGTAAAAATCAGCTGAACCGACCATGGAAAGAAGTTCACCATTCTTTGGATTTATCACAATTACTGCGCCGTTGGTGGCATTTTTGCCCGCCATCTGTGTCAGCTGGTTGGTGACTGCCCGTTCAGATTCCCGCTGAAGATCAGGATCCAATGTGGTATAGACGGTAAAACCAGACCGGTAGATCGTTTGAGCATCAAATTGTGATTCAAGCAGAGATTGAATAAACACCACCCAGTGAGGGAATTGCATGCTAATATCCCGTTTTTTAAATTCATAGGATTCCAGCATCTCCGACGCATTGATCGTCTGCATTGCATCGACACAAACTCGTTCCAAATTTTCGCCAATATGAATACAGCCTTTTTCGTTGCTAAGCTCGTACATCAAAATCAATACCGTCTTAAAACGATCGATCGTAGCATCGCGATTGTTGTAGACGTCATATACCGCTGGTGATTGCGGCAGCCCTGCCAAAAAGGCAGATTGCCACAAATTGAGCTCTGCCGCCGTTGTATTAAAGTAAGTGGCAGCAGCGGCTTCAATACCATAAGAGAGATTTCCATAAAAAATCTCATTCAGATACAACTCAAGAACCTGTTCTTTACTATACCTGCGTGTTATTTCTGCTGAAAGAATAATTTCACGGGCTTTTCTTTCATAGGTTTGGTCATAACGTTCGTCGGTAAGCAGGAGCAATCGTGCCAGCTGCTGGGTGATCGTTGAGGCACCTGAGACAATTTCTCCCTGGGTGTAGTTGGTGTAAAGCGCTCTACCCAAGGCAAGTATGTCAAACCCTGGGTGGTTGTAATATTCTTTGTCTTCAGTTGCGATGGTTGCCGCGATCAGGTAAGGCGATATTCGCTCCAATGGCACGTAGGTACGTTTGCCCGCGTTTGGATCGACAATTTCATAGAGTATATTGCCGTTCCGGTCCAGAATATATGTCGTTTCAAACTGTGATGCCCGGTTTTGCAGTTCATCCACAGGGGGCAGTGTTTTGGCAATTTCCAGGTATTTGCTGACTGCAAAAATTCCCACACCGAGCATTACCAGGAGGAAGACAACGGCAGCAATCAAAAATGCCCGGCCAAAACAACCGTTTTTTTTCTTTTTCTTTTTATGTTTCGGTGGCTCTCCTTGCATCCCTACTGGAGTAGGTCTGGTATCAGCACTTACTGATACCGGAGCGGTGTACCGTCTCACAGGCTCACGCAAGACTGGTTCCGTCTTATGCACAATCACTGGCTGTGTGTCGCTTTGAACAACACTGTTAGCCGGGGTAAAAGCAACTGCATTCAATGTTGTCGCTTGCGGGTCTGTTTCGTGAACAGTTTCCGGCAAAACTTCAACTGGCATGGGAGACTGGGTTTGCTCTACTGGTGGAATCGTTTCAACAAAATCCTGGTTGGCAGGCTGTTGAGGGAGCGATCTGTCAACTTTTAGAGTAGCCGAGTCATCACTGATTGCCCAATGCCCGGTGTGAAATTCGGTGCCAGGATTGTGATAATTATGTTGACCATCAATTTCTGCCTGGCTTATAACAGCCTCGGCAAAATTATCCAGCTCCGGAAATTGACTTTCGCCATCTGAGTTTGAAGGAACCAAGATGTCTTCCGGATTTGGTTCGTTATTTTCGTCGTTTGTTTGATCGTGTGTTTCCATAATTATTCTCTTCCATCTAATTAACTTCGATTTTAACATAAAGCGACAACAGCTTCTATTTCCATAACACTCCCTTATAATAATGTAATGACCGCTGGACCTTTTTTTGCTAATGATCCAATTGGGCTGACCCTCGCAGCCGATCAACTTTTTGGTGTTAGCGATCCTTCCCAGGATATCGTCTGGCAATTATTGATCAGCGATTCCAGCCACTTAAGCCTGTATTCAACACTCGGATTGCAGGCCCAATCCTTTCATTTCTTCCCCCAGTTTTGCCTGAACAAATCATCACGAGCTGACGTTTGTGATTTTTTCTCTGCTCCCCGATTGGCAGCTGTTTATAGTAATTATGCCAGGCTGATTACAAATCCTTTTGAAGAATTGGAAGCGACACTGGAAGTATGGGTCAAGACCGGAGCTTTATTACTCGGAAGAATCAGAATCACCAATCACTCCGAAGAAACTGTGGGCGTTGACGCGCGCCTGGCTGCCAAACTGGTTTCATTACGCGGAAGCTCAGACCTCAAACACACACGGATAGGCGATAAGACCTTCCTGAAGGGTAAATCAGGCAATCTCACGGTTAATCTGACCTTTGATGGACCCTCCAGAATCGTGCTTAGTCCAAGTCTGGGTCTTGAACAAGGCAAACAACTTTCACCGGGAAAAACACTGACCGTTCTTTGGCAGGCACAATTCCAGTCTGACAGCAAGGATGACCCAGCGGATCCCTCTGTGCAATTTCCTTCGAATTGGGATGCAGAAATTGCAAGGCTGAACATAGCCAACCAGGCAAGAATTGTCCAAATCAATACCCCCATGGCAGATTGGGATGCGGTTCTCTACTCCAGCCAAAACCAGGCTTTTCAGCTGCTTTCACAAACCCCGGGCGGTAGTCTGGAAATCTTGAATTGTAGAAGCTTACATACGGCAAGTTTTGCGACTTTGAATGTAAACGGATTCTACAGGAACAAACCGACCCCGGCGCCTGAACTCTGGCAGTTGGTGATGACCCTGCTGCCAGCCCAGCCTGAGCTGGCAGCTGAGATTTTTTCCAGTTATCTCTCGACTGCGCTGGAAAAATGTGGCAACAGTAATAACGGAGAACTGCCCTTTCCATGCCTGGTTCAACTGGGTTGGAAAATTCACCAACACTTCCAGGAGAAGACCTACCTCGAGGCTATCTATCCTGCACTCCTTAATCTTCTAAGATGTTGGTTTAACCCCCGTAATGACCGTGACCAGGACGGAGTGCCGGAGTGGAACAGCCTCCAGCAGAGTGGGCTGGAATCACTACGATCTTTCGATCTGACAGACGAAAGCAGTCTGCCGACCCAAATCAACTTCACTGAATCAATTGGGCTTGCCTCCTTGCTGATCTCCGAACTGGAAATTCTTCAAAAATTCGCTGCAATCCTGGAACAGGAAGAGGATTTAGACGAGCTAAGCAGTCTGATACAGGTTTTAAGAAAATGGACAAGCGAAATCCATCAAAAAAATCTTCAATCAGGTTTGGTTGATTATCAAAGTCACGAAGTGTACCCATCACAGCTCTTGTTCGAGGGTGAATTAGCGGATTTTGGACATAAACCACTCCACCTTACCCATCCAGCCCGGTTGAATATTCGTCTGAAACCGCAGCTCCAGTTGAAAAAACCGACGTCTTTCTCGATTATTGGTGTAAACAATGACGGGAACCAGGTTGAAGAAGTCATAAATACAACGGATTTGATCTGGCTACCTGGCAGTTTCTTTGTTACCACGCGGGAAATTTTCACCCGCCTTGATCATTTTGAAGGGCTCAGTATTGAAGATACCCGGCTGCAGATTCATGCCGCTGATTTGCACACCCAGGACATCAGCCAACTTTTTTGTGACCTGGAGGTTCAAAATGAGCTTGTTGAGGATGATGGCAAATCTAAATTAAACATTCAGGATTTGCTTTCCAGCACAAATTACGGGCTGCCTGAGTCGCTGCATGTCGATGAGCCAACCCAGGTGGTGAACCTGAGCTGGAACTGTTTGTTGGTTTCCCACCTCGTTGAGATTGGAGAACGCGAATTAGCCTTTAAGCTTTTCAGCCAACTAATGGCAGCGCAGGTCGGAATGTTAAAAGCTGACCATACCGCCAGCGATCGATGGCACGCTCAAACAGGCAGGAACCTTGGTTCAAGTAATTCCATTGGTAGTCTGATCCCTGTCAATCTGTTTCTTGAAATTGCCGGTGTGCGGATTTTTCATGAGAACAAGGTCATTATCCAGGGAAGCAACCCATTTCCATGGGCGTTCAAGGTTTTCTACCGTGGGTTGGAAGTGGCAAGGGATGGTAAGAACACAACTATTTGCTTCCCAAATGGAGATGTGGAACACCATTTCGGCAGTAGTCCAAAGACGTTCACCCGAATACAAGCGGTCTATCCGGATTCTTGAAGTAAAATCAGGACATGAAAATACGGTTATCTCTGGTTGGTTGCTGTTTTCTCGGAATCCTGCTGGCATCAGCTGCTTGCCGACCGGTTGAGCCCACCCAGGTCTTTTTGCCCACCCAGGAACATTTTGACCTGATGAAGACTGCAATAGTCCTGGTTACAGAGGCAAGCCGCCTTACCCAGACAGCTCAACCCCTGCCAACGCATACACCCACTGCGACCTTTCCATTAATTCCCACTAACATTCCCACCATTGAACGGTCACCGACCCCCGAGCCAACCCCTACTCAGAGCGTAGCCTGTAATCGTGCCAGCCCTGGTGAGCCTTTCGATATAACCATTCCGGACGACACGAAAATGTATGCAGGGCAACAGTTCACCAAGACCTGGCGACTGGTGAACACCGGCAGTTGTAAGTGGACCAGGCTTTACAAACTGGTCTTTTTCTCACAAAACCCGATGGGGGCTTTCCAGGAGCAATTTCTGAGCGGTGAGGTTCTGCCCGGACAGGCGATCGATCTAAGCGTAAATTTCTACGCTCCAACTTCACCCGGAACCTACCAGAGCAACTGGATGCTGCAGGATCAGGATGGGAATTTGTTTGGTATTGGGTTTAATGCCGACGGTCCTTTTTATGTGCGTATCCAGGTGACAAACGATCCGACCCCAACGCCTTAACTGACTCCTTAATTGTTAAATTTTTCGTCATTTTCAATTCAAAAAAACATTCCCGTTAATTCATTTATGAGTTAAGATAAAGCACTAGATAGGAGAGTGAATGACTGAAAAAATTTACCCTAATGATCCCGAAAATATGGCCGAATTTATCCGTGTTCTGCCTGAAGATCTCAAAAACGCCTGGCAGCAAGGAAAGCAATTTGACTTGCCCGCTTTCCCCGCCATCAAATCGATCGTAATCAGCGGAATGGGTGGTTCTGCGATTGGCGGAGATATGTTTGGAAGCTATCTTTCTGCGCTGATGCCGATACCGGTTGTTTCTTCCCGCAATTATGGGCTTCCAGCCTGGGCAGCCGGTGAAAACTGCCTGGTTGTCTGCTCTTCTCACTCTGGCAATACGGAAGAAACACTGGATGCCTTCCGGACTGCGCTGGAACGAGGCTGTTCTTTGCTAGCGATTTCAACCGGCGGCAAACTGCAGCAACTCGCTCAAGAAGCCGGAAAGCCGCATTGGCGTTTTGATCATCATGGGCAGCCACGCACTGCCATAGGTTGGTCGTTTGGGCTTTTGCTGGGACTGGTTGAACGACTGAGGTTGATCGATGACCAAAGTTTACCGCTCGAAGAAGCTGTTGCGGTTATGCACCAGCAGCAAGCCTGGCTTGAACCGCGGGTAAGCCTGGCAGAAAACCCAGCGCGACGGCTGGCAGGTCAATTGCTCAATCGCAACGTGGTGATTTTCGGTTCCGGAGCGCTTGAAGTCATCGCCAGACGCTGGAAATCTCAAATCAGTGAACTCGCAAAAGCCTGGGCAAGCTTTGAAGGTATCCCTGAAATGAACCACAACACCCTGGCAGGTTTGCTTTATCCTGAGAGCCTTTTTGAGAAAACTAGCTCGGTTTTTCTGCGGGCGGCAATGGACCACCCCCGAAACCAAAAACGCATCGATCTCAGCAAACGCTTCTTTTTGCAGGCAGGTGTGGCTGTGGACGAAGTCTGGGCTAAAGGGGAAAGCAGTCTGGCACAAATGTGGAGCCTGCTCCAGTTTGGTGATTATGTCTCCTATTATCTCGCTCTGGACTACGGTGTTGACCCCACCCCGGTCGAGTTATTAAATGAATTAAAACGGGAATTATCTGGCTGAAAATCTTGCCATTATTGGCAGAATATCTGATATAATAGGCGCTCACGTGGAGAGGTCGCATAGTTGGCCTAGTGCGCTCGCTTGGAAAGCGAGTATACCGCGAGGTATCGCGGGTTCGAATCCCGCCCTCTCCGCCTCAACCACCTTTATCAGGTGGTTTTTTTATTTAAGCTGCTTTTCCAGCCAATCCAGCATGGTTGACAATACCTGCTCTTTTTCAGGTTCGTTGTGCGTTTCGTGGTACAGCCCTTCCCATTCCTGGTAGGTCACCTTCTCGCCAAGTTTGCGGGCAAAGGCGCGCGAGCCTGCCACCGGGCAGATTGCATCGGCACTACCGTGCGCGAGATAGAGCGGAACATCCCAATCCTGGGTGTGGTTCATAACATATTCTGCACCTTCTTGCATAAACGCCGCCAGGGTCACACTCGCTTTGGGATGGACCAGCGGATCGTTACGGTATCGCTGGACCACTTCATGGTCCCTTGAAAGGGCTTCTAACGCCAGACCATTGTCGACTGCGAGGTTGGGCAGCAGCGGTTTCATCAGTTTTACCATCATCTTTTGAGCTTTGGACATCGTTCCGGGGTCCAGTGCCGGGCTTGTCGCCATGATGCCGGACACACTTTCGTGTCCTTTTAACCCATAATATAGCACTTCGAGCGCGCCCATGCTGTGACCATAAAGAAAGATCTCTTTACCAGGTGCCAGTTGTTTTGCCAGGACAACCATGGCATCGAGATCACGCAGAAACGAGTTATTGGGTGCGATCACACCACGTTTACCAGCAGTTTTGCCGTGCCCTTGCTGGTCAAAGCCCATTAAGGCAAAATTTCTGGCTAAAAATGCTTCCGCAACATGTTCATAGCGCTTCACATGTTCTCCCAGCCCATGCACTAACACCACCATAGCTCGGGCTGTTACAGGATCGCCCCAGAGTTTGCCCTTAAGTAGCTCACCATTGATCGATTTTAGTTCCAATTCCTGCTCCATTTTTCCTCCTATACACTGAAAATGACATGTTGTTTCAAGAAGCTGTCGATCGTTTCGTAGAAATCAACCAGATTGGTCTTTTTTCTGAAACCGTGACCCTCACCTTCATACAGTTTATATTCATAGGGCACTTTATTTGCCTTCAATAAGCGCACAATCGATTCAGACTGTTCGGGAGGCACGACCTTATCGTCACTGCCCTGGAATATCGCCACAGCATCCCTGATTTTTTCCGCATGGAAGACAGGCGACCATTCATGGAACTTATCTGCCGCTTCGGGCAGACTGCCGACCAGCGATTGGGTATAGTGAGCCTCAAATTTGTGGGTATCCATCTCGAGGAGGAAAAGGTTCGAAACACCGTAGGAGCACAACCCGGCTTTGAAGAACCCCGGGTGATGCACGAGCGCGTTCAAAATCGTATAACCACCAGCGCTTCCGCCCTTGATCACCAGCTTTTTAGAATCTGCCAGCCCAGCTTCCACCAGAGACTGGCTCCCTTCGACTGCGTCTTGCATGTCGAGTATGCCCCAATTGCCTTTAAGTGCATCGCGATAGCTTCTGCCATAACCGGTGCTACCGCGATAGTTGACTGCAAAATAGGCATATCCCCTGCTAGTGAAAAAGGCAGCATCCATGCTGAAGCCGTTTTCAACCTGAGAGGTCGGTCCGCCATGAATATATGTCACCACGGGCGGGGCACCGTCATTGGTGAAACGCGCATTTGTCGGAGGGTAGTAAAGTCCATACACCCTCACACCGTCCGAAGAAACCCAGCTGAATTCCTGCGGTTTGGCAAAATCTTCTGAACTGAGCAGGTCTGAAGCGCTCCGTGCGATAATGCGAATTTTTCCATCTTTGAGCAGAACAATTCGGGGTGAAAGGGTGGCAGACTGGGCAATAAAGGCAAGGCTGCCATCTGGTGCCAGGGTGGGTTGTTCGAGCAGGGTAAAATTGCCGGTGTCTATCGTTTTGAT
>CAZMZQ010000045.1:7309-9973 GCA_964570745.1 uncultured Anaerolineaceae bacterium | reverse complement strand
ACTAAGATTAATCAAACACCCTGTCCAATTTGAACAGGGTGTTTGATTTGGATTGCCTAGATATTATTCGTTGCTAATCACGGTTTTAGGGTTTTGACGGTAACATTAATTTTCTTAGGTTGAGTTTCTGGTTTCTTAGGTAAATGAATCACCAAAATCCCATTTTCTGTGTCTGCGGAGATGTTCTCGGCATCAATCACGCTGGGCATGCTGATGCTGCGATAAAAAGTCCCATACCTGCATTCGCGAATGTGATACTTGGCTTCTTCGTCTTGTTCCTCGATAACACCTCTGATTGAAAGAGTGTTGTCATCATAGGTAATTTCGATTTTCTCGGGGTCGAAACCGGCGACACTTGCTTTAACTACGTATTCCGAGTCATTTTCAATGACATCGAGCGGAAAGCCTGAGGGAAGCGGTTCTGACTCCATATCCAGCAGTTGGTTCATCGCATTTTCCAGGTTATATCTGCTTCTCCAATATGGTGTTCGTCTGATCATGTAAGCCATGTTATCCTCCTGTGTTTTGTTTAGTGCTTAAATCATAGAATGGGTGTATTAGAAAAACGTAAAAGGAAAATCAACAGTCTGTTAGAGACAGCTTAGTTCGGACGGGAAGATCGCAGCGCTGCAATTGCGGGAGAGAGAGCTTCAAGCTCTGGCTGGCGTGCGCCTAGTGTTGAGGTGATGATTTTGGGTAACTGACCGATACCTAAACCAGTTGCCTGGCTGAGGGATTCCACCATTGGATCCAACCAGATGTTACCCAGGAGGTGATATGGATGACCGATGATGATTGTTTCCGGACGCAGCATGTGGACCATGCTTTCGAGACTGCGACCTGCCCACATGGCAGCCTCGTGGATTACTTCGATAGCGTAAGGATCCTGGTCCAGCGCACTTTGAAGCAAATCCCGCAGGGTTAACTCTTGTTCCCAATGGTTGAGATGACGAAGGTGTGCAAGATTCAATAGTCCACCCCCACTTGCGATGTCATCAAGGATTCGAAATTGTTCACCAGGGGACTGTGATCCATTCAGCCTGATGTTCCCAATTGCGCCTGTATTAGCGCCCGCATTCCGATAAAGCCGGCCTTCTGAAAGGAGACTAACCCGGACCCGTGGGGTAAAAGTCAGATAAACGGCCTGATCCAAAGCCTGATTCTTACCAAAAAGCAATTCTGCCAGCATGCCAGCGTTCGCCTTGTTTTCAGCATAGACAGGCAAATTGAACCGTAACCCCAGCTGTGATCGCAGGGACTCGGATTTCCATTGAGAGAACTCCATCGATGAGCTCAAGATGCCGGTGTGTGCGTCATAATTGCCGGCAACTGAAACAGAAACGACATCGGGCAGCGGTAAGTGCTGCGCTTTAGTGATCATTAGCAGGCGATCTGCGTTATTGCTGACTTCAGAAAGGAAATATTGAAAGCCTTCGGTAACAGGAGAAGGAAACTCAAGCTTTTCACTTGCCAAACCAGACAGGTTGCCATGAACAAGAAGGGTGCGCTCGCTGTCGATATTGATACCAAGGATATAACCACCCACACCGTTTACAGAGGCGTTTAAGTTGCGGAACATGGCTTTATTATATCGTGCCAGTTTGTGAAACAGGGTAAAATCAGAAATAGAAGAGGATCTGATATGTTGTTTCGAAAGAGAATATTATTATTTGCATTGGTTATCAGCCTTTTTTCGGCTTGCTCACCTAAAAGCCAGGCTGGAATGACCCCGACCCCAGGGCCAACTGAGGCACCAACCGCTACTTTACAGCCAACGGCTACAATGGCAGCAACCGAGACACCCCTGCCCACCGCAACAGCGACTGTAGTTCCAACCCCAACAGAAACCCTGATCCCTTTTTCAGGTTTTATGAACTTATTCAGATTGTTTCGCACCTGGTATCAGAATGACCAAACTTACTTTTACTTCCTGAATGCTGGTATAGAAGATTTGCTTTACGCTTCTGCTGATGAATTTGAACTAGATTGTCGTCCAGATCCACAATTCTCTGTTCAGATGATTTGTGTTTATTACGGAGTGATTGAGGGTCGTTCAATGATGGACTTCAAATTTTTTGTTGATCGCACACGTACCGTGCAAGTATTTGAAGCTCGTTATAACGCAGATCTGATGGATGATACCATCTATCATCACCAATACGATTGTCCTGATCGCGGCAAAGACGTAACCTGCAATTCGGAATATCGACTATATGATGGGATTTGTTATTATGCCCATACATGTTATGATGCCTGTGGACTGTATTACTCTAAAGATAATTTGCCAACTGTGTATAATGAGTTCCAGGGATTTACAGGTCCTTGTAATTGAGTGAAACTATGTTTATGAAGATAATGAAGAAACCACTGTTGACATTTCTCGCTGTTGGCTTGTTTGGTCTTTTGCTGGCTGCTTGCGGACCACGTGTCGATATAAGTGCGACTGAGACAGCCAGCGTGACTGATACACCAACCAGCACACCCACCCCGACCCAGACCCCAACTGCTACAGCAACATTTACGCTCACGCCAACTGCCACGCAAACACCAACACCGACCGAAACTGCGCTGCCAACAGCCACGCTTACACCAACCTGGTTCCCCAACCCATACATGATCTGGCCTCGCGCTACTTTTACCCAGTTTGATGTCTGGTGGGGAGGT
>CAZMZQ010000045.1:2143-7209 GCA_964570745.1 uncultured Anaerolineaceae bacterium | reverse complement strand
GCGGATGCAGTTTTTTCGGTTCCCCAACCCCGGCTGAAACTGAAACACCGCTGCCGAGTGAGACTCTCACGTCTACTCCGAGCCCAACAGCTTCCAACACCCCCATGCCAACCGTTACTTCAACCAATACCTCCACGCCAACACCCAGCGTTACACCAACAGTAACCTTCACCCCCACGCCTGAGCTGACTGCCCGACTGATTTGGCCCAGAGCAATGTTTGGACCGGGCGATGTGACCTGGAGAGACTATACCTGCCCCCAGGAAGGGCAAAGACTAGCCTGCGAATTTGAATATCGCAAAGACAGCTCATTCAATTGCTATGTCGGTGGGACTTGTTATGATGCCTGTGGATGGTTTTACTCAATAGATACCATTCCACCAGGTGTGAATGAGTTTTCCAGGCCCTGCTGGTAAATCAACAGAACAACTGCAAAAAGGCAGGTTTCGATGAGGTGCACCTCCCGGGTTGGATTTGTTGTCCAACTTTTGGGGTGCGGTCCACGAATCCTCTCCATTTCATTTTTGTCAATATTTATAAATCCCGCCGCCGATGAACTCGCGGATCACTGAATCTTCGGGCACAAAACTATCATTCTCAACCTCGTCAATTTCCTGGAACATACGATCAACCCGATCCGCTCGTTCCCAGGCATCCTGACGGAGTGGGTCATTTTTGTATTCCTGTGCCCAACGGGCAAAGTTTTTGGCAAGTTTTGCTTTGAATATTGGCAGCTCGTAAGGCATGGCACTGTTGACGATTGTGTCCACAGAATTTACATAAGGAATAATGTGTCGCATTTCACTTGAACGGACGTAATGCCAGTGTAACAGTGTTTGAGTTGGGTCGTAAGCGCGGTGGGAAGCGTCGCGCAGCATACGCCGCATCAGCCGGATATCTGTCCAGCGGGCATAACGACCATTTTTGAGTTTCAATTGCAGCAATGGTTCAATATAGAGCTTAAATTTCCAGTTATCCGGAATGTCTTCGGTCATTTCTGGATACAGACCATGTAAGCTGTCAATCAAAACTATTTCATTCTTATTCAGACGCATAGGAGTATGGTTCGGAATGCTTTTCCCAGTTTTGAAATCATAATAAGGGATGTGAATTTCTTTGCCTTCGAAAAGCTCAACCAGATTTTGGTTGATTAACTGCATGTTGAGCGCCTGTGGGGTTTCAAAATCGTAATCGCCAAATTCGTCTTTGGGATGCATTTCGAGATCATGAAAATAATGGTCGATATTCAAGGTGATCAGCTTAAACCCTTGTTTAGCCAGCCGTTCACCCACTTTGATTGTTGTTGTGGTTTTGCCGCTGGATGAAGGACCAGCAATGAAAACAACCCGAACTTCATCCCTGCGTTCCAGGATCATGTTGGCTGCATTTTCGACATCTTCACTATAAGCTGCTTCAGAAGCAGTAGCCATTTCGGGCAAACCACCTGTGCGGATGTGATTATTAAGGTTCTGACTGGTGTGAACATTATGTGCCACAGACCAGTCCAACACCTGCCAGAGTTTGGCCCAGGGGATGTTGCCTGAAGGAGTACGGTCAGAATCCGAACGTTTTGCCCGTTGTCGGGCGCGTTCATCACGATAAAGGATATAAGCTTTTGCGACCCGGGTATGACCATTTTTAATCAATACCTTTTCGACCACATCCTGGATCGTCTCAATATTGGGGATTTCACCTTCAGACAAATTTTGTTCTAATTCAGAAACAACCTGGGCTGAAAGCTCCTCGGCTGCTTTTTTGTCACGACCTCCAACGGCAACAGCTGCGCGATAGATGGCGTTGGTGATGCGTTCGGGGGTGAAGGGAACGATGCTTCCATCTCGTTTTTTGATTTGGGTAAGTATTGCCATGTTTGCACTCCTCAAAATCAACCGATAATTAAAAATTATAGCATGGGGATGCTATAATAATTGACATGACAGAACAAATATTAAGAACCCACCCACTGATAATAGCCCATCGGGGAGCTTCTGCCCTGGCCCCTGAGAACACCCTGGCTGCTTTTCGATTAGCAAAAGAGCAGGGTGCTGATGGAATCGAACTGGACGTAATGCTCTCGGCAGACATGCGCCTGGTTGTGCATCATGACCAGTCAGTTAACCGGACAACCAACGGACAAGGCAAGGTCTCTGAACTTTTATGGGAGCAAATGAAACATCTGGACGCTGGCAGCAAGTTTGGAGATGCCTTTACAGGAGAACCAATTCCCCTGTTGGAAAACGTTTTCGAAGAATTGGGCGGAAAATTTTTAATCAATGTTGAATTGAAAAATTATGCCACCCCAAGGGACAACCTGTCAGAAATGGTAGTTAAACTTATCCAGAAGACCAATCTGCAAGACACGGTTTTCCTTTCTTCCTTTTCAGGTAACAACTTGTTAAAAGCTGAAGCCCTTGCCCCTCAGATCAGACGAGGTTTGTTGGCGTTGCCTGGCTTAGCGGGCAGCCCTTACCGGGGCTGGTTGGGAAAACGGTTTCACTATGATGCATTACATCCGTTTTTTGCTGATGCAAAACCAAATCTTGTGGAGCGAATGCACC
This sequence comes from uncultured Anaerolineaceae bacterium, assembly GCA_964570745.1. Classification (GTDB taxonomy): domain Bacteria; phylum Chloroflexota; class Anaerolineae; order Anaerolineales; family Anaerolineaceae; genus Mesolinea. The sequence goes on along the minus strand of CAZMZQ010000045.1, from coordinate 4,651 downwards.
TGGAAGGCAAACAGGTTAATGTCTGGACAGTGGATAAACCCGAAGACCTTTTACTCATGAGAGTACATGGTGTTGATATGGTTATCTGTAACGATCCAGCTAACGCCAGGCGGGTGTACGAGGCGGCATGAAAAAACGCCTGATCAACATTTTGCTTTGCCTGGGAATCCTTGTTGGCGTTGCTTCTACCTCACTGGTAAATGCATCGCCAGCCAGGCAAACAGATGTGGATTCGATCATGGCGATGATGACTCCGGGCGAAAAGGTGGGTCAGCTCTTTCTGATCACCTTTGACGGAACGAGCCTGGGTGTTGATACTGAAATTTACGATCTGATCACTAACTACAATATCGGTGGTGTGGTTCTGACAGCCGAAAGGGATAATTTTGTCTCTGATGAAACTATCAAGGCGGCCTGGAACCTTACCCAGGGTTTACAACAGCTGAACTGGCAGTCAAAACAAACCGAAGAAACAGAGAACCCAAACCAGGCAACCTCTTTTGTGCCTCTTTACGTCGGCATGAGCCTGGTGCGTGACGATAACCGAACTGCGCAAATCCAAACCGGAATAACAGAATTTCCTTCACCGATGTCTATCGGTGCAACCTGGTCAACAGAACTGGCAAATGAAGTAGGGATTGCGATTGGTGAAGAACTTTCTGCTTTAGGCGTTAACCTTTTTCTTGGACCGGCACTGGATGTTGTCGACTCCAAAGACTCAGTTGTAGCCGGCTTTGCCAATACCCAGACTTTTGGAGGTGATCCTTATTGGGCGGGAGAACTCGGTAAAGCATATGTTCAGGGTATCCACCAGGGAAGTAATAATAAAATGAACGTGGTAGCCCAGCATTTCCCAGGTTTGGGGAGTGTGGACCGCCTGCCATATGAAGAAGTGTCAACAATTCAAAAAACCCTTGAACAACTAAAGCAAATTGAACTTGCCCCTTATATGAGCCTGACTGGCGACCCGGACCCCCAGCGGCAGGTTGATGGGCTGATGGTCTCTTCGATACGCTTTCAGGGTTTTCAGGGCAACATTCGCGCAACAACCTTGCCTGTAAATTTTGATCAAACTGCCTTGGAACAACTTCTCTCCCCCGAGCCTATTGCCACCTGGCGTGAAAATGGGGGGCTGACTATCAGCGATAGTCTTGGCAGTAATGCCGTGAGGTTGTTTTTCAGCACGAATGAAAATGAATTTGATCCGCTCAGCGTGGCACGAACAGCTTTTTTGGCTGGAAACGACATTTTGTTTTTGGATGATTTTAAAGCACGAAATGATGAAAATGACGCTGAAACCATTCGCAGAATCATCGACTTTTTTACCCAAAAATACCAGGAAGACGCTCTGTTTGCCACCCGGGTTGATACCTCAGTTAAAAGAATTCTGGAGGCAAAGCAAAAGATTTATCCGGTTTTTGATATAGACTCAGTTTTAGTATCTGAAGACCAGTTAAATCTTGTCGGAAGTCACGCCAGTGTCAGTTTACGTGTCAATCGTCAAGCGGCTTCCTTACTCTCACCATCATCGGAATATCTAAACTCGATTCTTTCCCAACCACCGGCACTCCAGGAGTTCATTTCTGTCTTCACCGACACTCGCGACAGTCAACAGTGTTCAAGATGCATAAAACAAAGTGATTTTGGCAAAATGAATTTTGAAGATACTCTGATTCGCTATTATGGTGGTTCGGGTACAAACCAATTGAATGGAGACAGGGTCCATTCGTATTCCTTTTTACAATTAACCGAGATTTTGGATCAGCGTACTGAGCCTTCAGACCCTAACCTTGCTGATAACTTGCGCCGTTCGCAGTGGGTAATATTTAACCTTGTTAACGAAGACCCTGATAAATCGGAAACCAGAGCGCTGAAACGAATTTTGTCTGAACGGTTGGATTTATTACGGGACAAGCGAGTGATAATCTTCAGTTATGGAGAACCGTATTATCTTGATTCAACTGATTTGGCGAACGTGACTGCGTATTACGCCCTATACAATCAGAGCCAGGCTGCATTAGATATTTCGACGAGAATCCTGATGCGCGAGATGAGTGCGATCGGATCACTTCCGGTTTCACTTCAGGCGATCGATTATCAAATCAGTGAAGTGACCTCACCAGATCCAAATCAGGTAATCCAGGTAAACCTGATTACACCAACTCTTACGGATCCGACAGAAACGGTAGAGACCCCGGTTTTGGCAACTCCACTGCCGCTGTTTGTAATGGGAGAAAATGTGCGCATCCAGGCGGGACCAATTGTGGATCAAAATGGGAACCAGGTGCCAGATGGCACGGTGGTGCGCTTTACTGTAGTCTTATCAACAGAAAACCTGATTGTCTCACAACCTGAAGCAGTGACCCAAAAAGGATTTGCTACGATTGATTATCGCATTGACCGTGAGGGGGTTTTTGAGGTAACTGCAATAAGTGATCGGGCAAGGACATCCGGCAAGCTGGTTTTGAATACCCACGGTGGCCTGGCCCAGGTCATCATGCCTACTGC
>CAZMZQ010000045.1:0-2043 GCA_964570745.1 uncultured Anaerolineaceae bacterium | reverse complement strand
TGACACTTGGAATCAAACCAATCGTGGAACTGATCAAGCTAAGTTCAAGCTGGTTTATTGTTCAGATGACTGTGATTGGTCTGATCTTTGGTTGGGCATTCGCCCTGGCATGGTGGATTTTCTCGGAAAACAAACCGTTTACCGATTCGTTAAGAAAAAAATAGTTTTCTACAAATTGTGCAAAAGAGTTAGCAAAAGCGTGATGAACACCAATCCGCCTGCCATCAACGAAAGTCGTTCTTCAGTTTTTCCTATTTGCCCCGAAAAAGGTGAGCGGTTGTAACTATTTCCGAAACGCAGTAGATTCCCGGTGCTTTCACCAGTGAGAGCTTTGACAAAGGTAGTGATATTTTTAGGGCGGTCATCCGGGTGTAGTTCCATTGCCCAGAGAATGGCTTCTTCAACCCGCGGGGTGATGGCAGGGTTGACTGCGCGGGGTGAGATCAGGCTTTCTGGCGCAAGAAAGCGGTCACGCACGTTAATCGGAGGTTTATTAGTAAGCAGATGATAAAGCGTGCAACCAAAAGCATAAATATCAGAACGGGCATCGGTATGACTTGTGTCGCCGCCATATTGCTCGAGAGGTGTATAGATTGCAGTACCCTGTCCCTGCATGATCGTGATGGTAACTTCACCGGGTGCCAGCAGCTTAACCAGCCCAAAGTCGACCAATTTGATCACGCCGTTGGGGGTCACCTTTAGGTTTGATGGTTTGATATCCCGGTGTAAAATCGATGGGGTTTGGTTGTGCATATAGCTCAAGGCATCCCCGATCTGGACAGCCCAATTCAAGACATCTTCTTCAGGCAGGAAGCGCCCACTGCTTTCAGCTTTGGCAATGATAGCCCGCAGGTCATCGCCGGGAACATAGTCCATGACTAAAAAGTCATTATCGTCAATCGAGAAGAAGTCGGAAACCTTAGGAAGGTTGGGGTGATCGAGGCGTGCCAAAACCGTCGCCTCGCGCATAAACTGTTCCCGTGATTCTTTCAAAACATCAGCAGGAAAGTCACTGTCATAACGAACTTGCTTAACTGCGCAAAGACGCCCTTCCAGGCGGAGATCTTCTGCCAGGTAGATTGAACCATATCCACCCTGACCAATAATCCGTTTAACGCGGTAACGATCGTGTAAAACTGTCCCTTGCGTGGGATTAAACCTCATTCTTCTTCACTTTCTGCTACTTAATAGCTCAGAACTTACATTCGGCGTAGTAAGCCTGGTTTGCATGGATTATAATCTGAAAACAGGAAGGATATAGAAATATTCTGATGAAAGAGAATACCGAAGATGCAGTCCTGATAGCCAACAGTGGCTCCTTGAATGGGCAACAATGGATCGTCGACAAAAATCTGGTCATTGGTCGTGATGCGGATTGTGACATCGTTATCCCTGACAGACAGGTATCAAGGCGTCATGCCAGAATTGTATATAGCGGTAACGGAATTCTGATTGAAGATTTAGGCAGCAAGAATGGAACTTATCTGAACAACCAGGCAGTGACAGAGCCATCCAAACTGATCGAGGCTGATGAGATTACGATCGCGTTTACCCAAACCTTTCTATTCCTAAGCACCGATGCAACCTTGCCACTTTCTGACCTTCCGGCGGAGATAAGCAAGATGTTCACCCTGCGGTTGGATGAGGGTTCAAGGCGGGTATGGATAAGAGGAGAAGAGCTTGATCCTCCTCTTTCTAACCAACAATTTAACTTGCTGCAATATCTCTACGATCGTACCGGCGAAGTTGTCTCCCGTGAGGAACTGATCAACGCCGTATGGGAAGAAGACTCAAGATGGGTCACCGAACAGGCATTTGATGCGTTGGTAAGGCGGTTGCGCGAACGTCTGAACCAACTTGACTCAGAATATGATTATATCGTTACCGTTCGGGGTCATGGACTGAGATTTCAAAACGAATCTCATTGACGCTGATTTAAGTCCATGATATTATTTCTACCCTAACGCCCCCATCGTCTAGTGGCCCAGGACGCGGCCCTCTCAAGGCCGAAACCAGGATTCGAATTCCTGTGGGGGCATTTTT
>CAZMZQ010000044.1:4631-10100 GCA_964570745.1 uncultured Anaerolineaceae bacterium | reverse complement strand
TTTACCGCTTTGTTCTCAGTTGCAGACAGCATATTTGAAAGCAAGGTGATTTCGTTCACAGAATGGATGAGAACTGAGCTCATCGCAGAGCTGGCTGGTCGAATCTTCCTTACCCTATTGTTTACCTGGTTGTTGTCTGCTGTTTTGTGGATGGCAATCAGTAACAGTTCTAAAAAAATAGACCTTGGAGATGACCGACCTTTAATCAAGCCCTTTTTAGGGATGACAGAAACGAGCATCGTATTAGTGAGCGTAAACCTTCTGTTTGCGTTCTTTTTGATCATCCAGTTCCGATACTTCTTTGCCGGGGAGGCAAATATCAACCTGGCAGGCTTTACTTATGCTGAATATGCCCGCAGAGGTTTTATGGAGCTGCTTTTAGTCGCAGCGATTGCAGGTGCGCTATACTACCTGCTCGCCTCGGTTACCCGGCGCGAAACTGCCACGAAGCGAAGGCTGTTTTCCATCCTGGGGGCGATCTTACTGATACAGGTCGGGGTGGTGTTGGTTTCGGCATATCAGCGCATCAACCTGTATGTCGATGCCTACGGTTTGACTGAAATCCGCCTGGTTCCACAGATATTTATTTACTTTTTGGCTATGATTCTGACCGCGCTGGTGGTATTGGAAGCAACACGTCAAATGAAACGATTAGCCCTCGTTCTCCTGGTCACGCTTTTTCTCTTCTCTTTCACGCTTTCAGCGGTCAACATCGACGAAAGCATCGCCCGTTTTAATGTTGAAAGAGCAGTTAGTGGGAAAGATTTGGATTACCAACTGCTTACAAACCGCCTTTCTGACGATGCCGTGCCCTACCTATACGGGGTTCTGGATTCGGGGACGCTGCCTGCAAAGCTGCAGGAAAACCTGAGCAAAGTTATGGTCTGCCGGTCAGTTATATTCGAGAATGACCATCAACGATCGACTTCATCCTGGTTAGATTGGAATTATCCGACCAGCAGAGCCGAAGCGCTGCACGAGGCTCACCTTTCTTTGAGAGGAAGCTTTCCGATGGAGAACATCGATACCGAAATTATGGCAAAAGGGTTCCAGATTGAGAAGGTTGATTTAATCTGTGATTGGAACTGATATCCGGGGCGCAAGGCAAACAAGAATAAATAAGGTAAGATTAGTCGATGGATTTTCAAATTGCTCCTGATGATGCGGTATACCTCGCAAGGATAATTGTCAGCCTTGTTGGTGTTTTTGTTTTGTTTGCTATTACGTTCTGGTTGATCAGAAAGAAGAATCGCCAGCAGACGCCATTTCAGCCGATAGAATCTGAAAAACCTCGCTTCGAATCAAGCAATTTCGAGATAACCTATGCGCATTTGAACCCGCTCACCGTTCAAGAGCAGGAAGAGCGCAGGCAAATCTTGCGAGAGCAATTTGAACACTGGCAGGCAAAACATTTGATCTCCGGTGAGGACGGGAAATCGTTATTTGTGCGTACTGGCGTGGAAAAAAACGGGCTGCGTTACCAACTGGCAGCCACAAGCCAGGCGCAGGCATTCGCAATGCTGGCAATGGTTCTTTTGGCTGAATTTGACGAGAATGCCAGCACAAAAACAGAAGCGCTGTTCGCCAGTTTGTTGGCACACCCCGCCTATCGCGAACCAAATCTGACCAGCTGGCAATATTTACCTGATCTGCCCCGCTCGCCAAGGTTGGACGCTGATTTGCACGCAGAAGCGTGGGTTTTGCTGGCTCTTTTCTCTGCTCGAAAGCAGTGGCAAGGGTTACAACGATTTGATTACAACGAAATAATCTCCAATCGTTCTTTGGCTCTTTTTCAATACTGGCAAACGATTGACTCTGACACTAAAAATTCACTCCCAGACTTAACCTATCTACTTTCTTCGCTAGGCAAGTTTGACCAAACTAACGCCTGGCTCGAAATGATCCCTCCCCGTTTGGCAGCAATAGATGAATCAGCTGATCGCAGCGTAGTTGCTTTTAGCTTGCTGCAGCTTGGGCTCCAGGCTCTATTAAATAATGATTTACCCAGCCTGGATTTTTTGCGACAAATAGAAAAGAAATTGATCGATACTGTTTGGGAACGGTTATCTGATGAAGCTCTCAATGAGCCAGAAGGCAGCTCTTTTAGCAGGTTTAGTTACCTTGCTTGCTGCACCCCTGCCCTGATCGCCCTGGAAAATCAACAGCTTACCGGGCAAATCTGGAATTTTTTCCTGCATAATCCTGCAGATAAGGACGACGGACTGGGAGCAACATTAAAGCTGTTAGCAATCGCTTTTTTAGTAACTAGGTCTGGCTATAAGTTTTGTTAATCGTTGTAAAACTTCGTTAATACCCTGCTTTATTTTGCCTGGCGCATCAAGTGCAATTCCTGAAGTTTTTCTTTTTCAGCAGGGGTCAGGTGTTTAGGCACCGTCACCTGTATGCGGCAGTAAAGATTACCAAACTGCTTTGGGTTTTTGAGCAAGGGCATTCCTAAACCGGTCAGACGCAGAGTTTTCCCGCTGTCGCTGCCTTCGGCGACTGTTACACGGATAGGTTTGGTCATGGTGTTTACACCCACTTCGCCGCCCATGATTGCCGTGTAATAATCCACCTTGAGATCCATATAGAGATCGTCCCCTTTTCGTTTAAACACAGGATCTGGCAGTACTTTTACTTTGAGATAAAGGTCCGCCCCGCCAGCCTGACCACTGAGCCTCACCCTGGAACCCGTTTTAACACCGGCAGGTATGCTGGCGTTAATTTTTCGTCCGCCTTCAAATGTTAGTGTGCGCTGAGTCCCTGTGTAAGCTTCTTTCAAGCTTATTTCAACTTCGCTTTCAATATCTTTTGCTCGCCTTTGAGGTTGGTAGGTTTGCCTTCTTTGTGAAGTCCCAAAACCACCCTGCCCAAACAAGGTTTCGAAGAAGTCTGAGAAGCCGCCAAAACCACCCATCCCGCCAGAACCGCCAAACATCTCGCTAAATTCTTCCGGTGAGACGGTGCGGTAACTGGTTTGACCACCAGGCTGTTGCTGCCAGGGACCCCAATCAAAGCCACCTGGCTGACCACCTGTGTTTTGATAGCGCTGCCATTCAGAACCAAACTGATCATACTTTTTGCGTTTTTCTTCGTCCGATAAGACCTGATAGGCTTCGTTGACCTCTTTGAACTTTTCTTCTGCTCCAGCGTCCTTATTTACATCAGGGTGGTATTGTCGGGCAAGATTTCGATAGGCGGTCTTGATCTCCTCGTTTGTTGCGTTTTTGCTGACGCCTAGTATGTTGTAATAATCTTTATAATCCATATTTACCAAGTATTAATTTTTCTTGATTCTACTGTCTCAGTGTCGATTTCTCGTTAACAATTCTAGACACTTTGAGTTGCATCCTTGAAGTAAGGACCGCGAGCAGATTCGGGCAGCAATTCAGCAATGCGCTCCATGATCTCCTGACCAGCTCGTTTAACGTCCTCTCGTCCTGGAACCCAATCCGGATCTTTTGGTGCCAGTGGTCCGAAAGGTTTACCGATCCGGGAGACAATTCGAGCTCGACGACCTTTTTTGGAGATGGTGCCAAGGATATCCCAGTCATCTTCACTATAAGTGCCAATTGCAATCACAGGCACACCCAGACGCAATGCCAGAAATGCAGCACCTGGCAGTGGTTTGTCAAGAGGAGGTTTGTGAACATGCCCCTCTGGAAAGATTGCCAGCACTCCATTTTGTTCCAAAGCAGCCTCCGCTGCCCTGATCGCTTCGAGATTAGCCTGTCCTTGATTAATCTTCAAAGTACCCCACCAGCCCGGTAAGAACTTGACCAAACCTGGGGCCATCGGCATCTTTGCATCATTGATGAATTCCATAGGATAATCTGTAACATGGATCGGTCCTATCGTATCCAGAAAATGAAAATGGTTACCCACAATCAACAATGGACCTTTTTTTGGTAGATTTTCTTTTCCTTCAATTTTATAATTCAGCAAAAGCGAGGCTAAAAAACCGATCCCACCTCTGAGAAAACCCCGTCTGAATTGATAACGGGGATAGGGATATTTAGCATGGTACTCGGTTTTTCGTCGGGATCTGACCATAATTGCTCCTGTGTGAGTTTGTTTCACCAATTTTACCAACAATTAGCCCTAACATCCAAGCACGACCATACTATCCAGACAGAAGACATGGCTCTTGTTCATTCTTTGTCAACAAGCCGCCATAGATTGCTGCCTATCCGACCGTCTTTACATAAAAAAGTGAGTTATGGTAATTGTTTAGGATCGATTCTAAATATTTTATCGTCCCCTGCACGAATACTGCCGCGGCCATCTCTGTTGGAAGTCCCCACATAAAGCAGACCATCAGAACCCAGACGCAAAGCTCTAAGGCGTCCATATTCACTCGCAAAATGACGCTGGAGTGTCTCTGGACGAATATCATTCAAGGGAACAGAATACAATGTCGATCCGCGCAAGCCCGTAAAATATGCGACGCCGTCAACGATTTCGAGATCACCAGGCGCCCAGGTCTCGTTACCACCAGATTGCAGGCGGGGTGAGATCATGCCTTCCCGGGTCTGGTCACCCTGGATATCGGGCCAACCATAATTGCCTCCGATTTCAATCAGATTGAGTTCGTCATAACCACTGCCCAGACCGCTGGGTCCGTGTTCGGTTGACCAGAGTTGCCCTTGTTCATCCCAGGCAAGACCCTGGGGGTTGCGGTGACCATAGCTATAGACTGCATTACCAAAGGGGTTATCGGCAGGGATGGTGCCATCATCATGCAAACGCAAGATCTTACCGGCGAGCGAGTTTATATCCTGGGCATTAGGGCCGTAGCTGGCGTCTCCAGTCGTGATGTAGAGCAACCCGTCCGGACCAAATTCGATTCGACCCCCGTCATGATTGACATCACCTGGAATTTGATCGATGATCACCATCCGATCGCTAAGAACTTTGCCATCAAATTGATAGCGCTCTACACGATTGAGCAGACTGCCGGCTCCCTGGTAGGTCATATAGATGTAAAGCAGCCCATTTTGATCAAACTCAGGATGCAAAGCCAGCCCAAGCAGCCCACTCTCACCTTGTTCGAGCACACCCACAATCGGAATACGTTCGCTGTCAGCGTCAATCAAAACGAGGGAGCCTGATCGTTCGGTGATCAACAGGCGACCATCAGGCAGGAATGTAATCTCCCAGGGGGTTTGCAGGTTTTGAACTGCAGTTGAGATCAGTTCAGGGGTTGGGGTGGGTTCATCTGGAATCAGCGTTTGATTTAGGGTTTCTGGAATCATCGTTTCAGTTTCAGGTAGCGGTACAGTGAGGGTGACGACATGGATTACAGGCAAGTTGGAATCGGTGGGTGACGGGGTGCTTTCTGTTCCACAAGCTGTCAATACAATCAGCAAAAGGAGGGTGATCAAAAATGAGAGTCTCTTCATAATGAAATAATACCAATCTAGCGCGTTTTTGCGAATATATTGATTAACCTTGTTTGGCAGGTTTATG
>CAZMZQ010000044.1:1446-4531 GCA_964570745.1 uncultured Anaerolineaceae bacterium | reverse complement strand
TTCAACCTGATCCAAATCTGGCATATTTACCTGATCTTGTTTGTGCGTGCTTTAGCTGGTATCTTTCAGGGTCCTGCCGAAACCGCATCAGTCAGCCTGATGGTTCCCAAAGATCAGCTAACCCGCCTTGGAGGTATTAACCAGGTTGTGAACGGTCTCACAGAAACTTTTTCACCAGCGCTTGGTGCTCTGTTGATGGAGCTTTTGCCCATCCAGGGTGTCTTGGCGGTTGATATCGTCACAGCGGCAATTGCCATATTGATGCTTGTTTTCATGGTGAAGGTACCGGAACCAAAAAAAATCCCGAGCACCCAGAGGGTAACACCGCAGTCATTACTTGCGGACGTAAAATCAGGGTTTCAGTACATTGTCACCTGGCCCGGGTTGTTGATCGTGATGCTGATAGCCAGTTCCATCAACTTGTTCATGGCTCCGGTTGGCAATTTGATGCCCCTGATGGTCACCGAATATTTCAAAGGCGGCGCAACCGAGCTTGCCTGGCTGCAGGCTGCCATGGGTATTGGTGCAATCCTGGGCGGCGCGCTGCTTGGTGTGTGGGGTGGTTTCAAACGCAAAGTTAACACCGTGATAATTGGAATCCTCGGGATCAGTATCAGCGTTCTCGCAATCGGGTTTGTCTCCCCAATCGGTTACCTGACCGCCCTTTTGTTTTCAGGGTTTACTGGAATCATGCTCTCATTCGCTAATGGTTCGTTTGGACCGCTGCTGCAAACAAAGGTCCCGTCAGAAAAGCAAGGCCGAGTTTTCACAGTTCTTTCAAGTATCAGCCTTGGCTTGATGCCGATCGGGCTCCTTCTAAGCGCGCCGATAGCTGATAGATTTGGCGTAATGACAGTATATAGAATCGGGGGAGCTCTTGGGATGATTATCGCGATTTTTGGGTTGGCGAATAAACATGTTATGACCCTTGACAACCAGCTGCCCGGCGGCAAGCTGCCTGATTAGATTTGTTAGTCTGAGCTTATTTTGTGAAGAAACGTACTCTTTTGGTTGTCATTCTGAGCTTCTTTTGCAAAGAATCTTATCTTAGGTAGGTTAAGATCCTTCGTTTCACTCAGGATGACAAAACCCTTTACCGTCTTTGCGAACAGAGCGAAGCAATCTGCCCTTAATTTGTCATTCTGAACGAAGTGAAGAATCTCGCCTGTCGGAGTGAAAAGATAGTTAGCGGCTGGAGACAATACCCTGCTTCGCGGGTACAGGTCCCCAGCCCTACGGGACCCTTCCTCATGATGACAAAGCCCTTGACTGTCTTTGCGAGCGAAGCGCGGCAATTTGCAGTTTATTGGCATGGACAAAGGATAATAGGCAGACTGCCACGCCCCCTTATTCTGATTCAAAAGTTCCTGCCATTCGTGTATCGGGGGCTCGCAGTGACAGTCGATCTACCGCGTCTTTTACTGTATATCCCTAAATGGTTATCATACTAGTGACGGGTGACACTACACAAAAGAGGTTCGCGATGACGTTTCCTCACATCTGTTCGATATGAGTTTCAGCCAATAAATCCGCAAGCATACTGGTCGAAGGTAATATGGCATGAGTGCCGGATTTTTGCAGCTCGTTTTCGGTTCCAAAACCGCATAACACCGATAGTGATTGTGCACCAGCTGACAGGGCAGCACGCACATCAGTGACTGTATCGCCAACCATCAGGCAGGCTTCAACAGGCACGCCAAGTATTTCTGCTGCATGGAACAACGGGTCGGGGAAAGGTTTTGTTCGTTGACAAGTCTGTGAGCTTATCACGTTAGGGAAAAAACGTTCCAATCCATTAATTTCCAAAAATTGTGTAGTGGTCACTTCGTTTCTGGCGGTCACTATCGCAAAGGGATAGCGAGTGGAAAGTTCTTCGAGCATTGGTACAATACCGGGAATCAGAGGGTAATGGTGAGCAAAGTATTCCCTGGCATTGGCACGTTTGTCAAAAAAAGCAGCAATCAGGTGGTCTAAATCGAGACGATCTGCTATTTCAAGCAGCCAGTTTCCGGGACCTTCGAGAGTGTGAACAAGCCAACGGGAAAATTGACTGAGTTTTGTATCTCCGAAAATTTTCACTAGGAATTGCAGCTTACTTTGAATTTTCTCAACCATTCGGTCATCACTATCAGACAAGGTGCCATCGACATCAAAGATAATTGCTTTAATCCGGGTTGTATCCAATGATGGAATGGGCATTTTAGTCCTCGACCAAAGCCTTCAAAGATTGCAAAGTTACACGATCTTGTGCCATCAGCCATACAAAACTGGTTGAGCTCGTTTTAATCAGTGTGCTGGAATAATCCTCGCCCTGCCAAAAACCATCAGCTTTCATCATACCGAAACGCAAATTGGAATAATCGCTAAAGGCTCTGAAAGCGGCATCTGAATCAGCTGCGGTGTCCCAGTTCATCGCGATGTAGGCAGCCTGCTCTCCAGTATGGTTATTTTTTACAACAGAATAGGCGTCACCTCCCCAACCCTCAGCAGCATCAAGAGCCAGAGTGTCAAAGAGACGGTGCTGCTGGTCGAACGACTTCGCCAGAATCAAATAGATATACCATTCCCCAAGGACATCGTTGTCAACCTCTTCCCAATCTCCACCCAGGATTGATACAAGGTCTGGCAGCGTGGGGATATCTGGCAGGTCGTCAGGATACCTGGAGGGGTGCATGATCTGCTCCGAAGAAACTGGCTGTAATGTCGTGAATGCTGTATCGATCGCATCAAATCCACCCCGGGCATAGAGAGACTGGACAAACGTGCCGCCGTAGAGGTAAGGAAAGGTAAGGGATTCTTTGATTGAATCTGGCGCTGAATCGTAGACAGGGCTTGAAAAACTGGAGGTATAGGCTTGTAAGTCCTGCAGGTCTTGTTTTGTGGAGTAGTTTTGGAACCAAAGCTGTTGGGTTAATGTGGCATCACCTTCAAGCAGGGACTGGATTGCCATGCAGCGTTCCGAATCTTCCGCGCAGGATTCATCGGTGTAACCCAGCTTGCCCTCGAAGTCGAAATGCTCATCCTGCAGGGCATGCACAAATTCGTGAGCATAGGTTGAACGTTCCATACCGCCAAAACCGCTGTC
>CAZMZQ010000044.1:0-1346 GCA_964570745.1 uncultured Anaerolineaceae bacterium | reverse complement strand
AAAACCCTTATTGCTCTCAGATTTTTGACTTACTTCTCGACAAAGGGTTTGGTCTCGAGAGGCAGGTCATCTTCAGGCAGCGGTTCCAATTCATCCGAATCTTCCTCAAGCTCAATTTTCCGCTTGCGCATGGGTCGGGTGGTTAAAGGAACATCAACATCCCTGGTCTCATTTCCCTCTGTTTCTTCATCGTCCTCAGAATATAAATCCGTTGGAATGTTTGACATGCGCTCAATCAGCTCGATATAGAAGCCAACCATCCGTGAAGCGTTTTCAAAAGACAGGCGCTCGTTGACACCATGGACGGTTTCGCTTTCTTCATTGTTAAGGATGAGGGGCGAAAAACGAAAGATACGATTGCTGATTTGCGTGTAATGGCGGGCATCGGTTGCTCCACTCATCAGAAAAGGAGCAGCATAAGCGCCTGGAATAGTGGCTTTGATCAGATCAAGCAGGATCATAAACTGAGGTGACTCTACATCAGAAACTTCAGTCGGATCCCAGGAATGGCTTTCATACAAGCTTTCGCCGTGGGCAGGCATTACCTCAATAACGTCATCACCTACCATTTCGTTGACATATTTATAGACGTCAACAAGTGTGTCACCTGGCATCAGGCGTAAATTGATCGTTGCTTCTGCTACAGCCGGCAGCACATTCTCTGTGGCGCCTCCTTTGATGATGGTCGGTGCGATAGAGGTGCGTGTGTTTGCATTGGTAACAGGTATCGAGGCAAGTCGTTTCGCAACTATATTGCCAAAAAGCCAGCGGTTAGCCAGCAGCATCCTTTGAATGAATGGAAGTTCATCTGCCAGAAAGCTCATCATAAATTCGATAAACTCCAGGTCCTGAGGGAAAGGATTATTTTCCAGAGTAGCGATTGCCAGGGCTAACGCCCCGATAGAAGTAACCTGACCTGGTGCAGAAGCGTGCCCAGCAGTGGTCTCTGCCCGTAAAACCAGGGAGAGATGTCCTTTTTCGGCGACACCAATCAACCCAACCAGTTCGTCAACTCCCGGGATAATACCCTGTGTGATCACGCCGCCTTCATCCAAAAGAAATGACAGGCGGACTCCGCGTTCTTTAAGTGTGTTTGCGATGCGGGCAGCTCCCCGGGCACCGGAGACCTCTTCGTCTTCTCCGAAAGCAAGGTAAATCGTGCGTTTTGGTTCAAACCCAGCCTTTAGCAGGAAACTGACCGCTTCAAGGATGCCAATCATCGTTCCTTTGCAGTCTATTGCACCGCGGCCCCACACATGACCATCGGCAACGGTACCGCTAAAAGGCGGGTAGGTCCAGCCTGAATCTGGCGCTTCGTTGGCGGGAACCACATCCATATGTGCAGC
>CAZMZQ010000043.1:4811-10161 GCA_964570745.1 uncultured Anaerolineaceae bacterium | reverse complement strand
GCACTGATGTTTTCACCATAGTTGGTTCCAGCAGGACCGCCCATGAAACCAGCGACCATGTCGCCAGTACCATCACCAATCAGGTTGCTGCCAAGTTCATTCGCAAGGTCATATTTCTTCTTGCTGCCGAGTTTCTTAGCCAGGTCATTCACATAGACATCCAACTGGTAGATATGTGCAGTGGATTCAGGAATTGTGGCGAGGGCAACAGGCATAATCGCCAAAGCTGCTCCCCAATGGACTGTGGGAATGGTGAAGTGTGGTAAAGCAAATATACCTTGACTGGCTACTTCTGCGGGCAGTTGGCGGAATAAATCAGAACCGGTTGCCATGGTCAGAACACCAGCCACGACGACACCAAAAAGCATGCCAAGGAAGAGCGGCAATTGGGAAAGGAAGCCTTTAAGATAGACCGAGAAGAGAATGGTTGCCAGCAGGGTTGCCAGCGAAACGATCCAGGGCAGGTTATTGACCAAGCCAGAACCAGCCACAGGGGGGGCAGCGTCTGCCAGTGCATTGCCAGCCAATGTCAGACCGATCACCATTGCGATAGGACCGGTGATTGTGGCGGGTAACAGGTTTTCGATCACATCTCTGCCAAGTTTTTTCACGAGGATACCAGCAAGAATTGAGATCAGACCCGACATTACGATACCAAAGGTCACGATTTGAATATCGGCATCAGGCAGGATGGCGGCACTACTCAGTTTTTCTGCGCCGACCAAACCGACAATGGCACCGATGTACGAGAAGCTGGAGCCATAATACAGGGGAATTTTGCCTTTGGTGATTAAAATGAAACAAAGAGTAGCGAAACCGCTGGCGAAAATTGTTGTAGAAATATGGAATTTAGTAATAAGGGCTACGGTAATCGTAGCAGGGAACATCACAATAACTTGTTGAATTGCGTAGAGCAGCAGCTTCCATAATGGTGGGGTCTCATCAGGGAGATAACCCACTGTGCTGTCTGACTTAGTAAACCATTTCATTGTTTCTCCTTTTAGATTCTAAATAAACGAATAATGCTGTCGCTTGATCTGATGAAGGACTTCTTCGATAGGTTTTTCTCCTTTCTTCTCAGTCCCTCGCGCTGATTACGCGCGAGGGTTTTCTGAGGTATAAACCGTTTTTTTTATGTTATTTTAATGCCTCAATGAAGACCGGGAAGGCAGTCCACATCTGTGCAAAGGATAGATTCTTTGCCGCTTTGAATCCCCAAAACAATCGCTTCTGGTGAAAGTGGCAAAACATGGAAGTTGATTCCCAAGGCATCATAGATCGCGTTTCCAACTGCCGAGGGGATGGAGATCATCGGATGCTCTCCCACACCGCGAGCTCCATAAGGACCGTTGTGTTGTGGGTTCTCAATATAAATTGGAACGATTTCCAGGGGGATATCCTTCAAAGTCGGGATTTTGTTATCTGTAAATGAAGGGTTCATCAACTGTACGTTCGAATTGAATTTATATCCTTCCAGAAGCGCAGAACCAAGACCTTGTAAGACACCGCCGCAAATCTGACCATAGACTAATTTCTCGTTGATCACCTGACCAATATCGAAAGCTGATGCGACCTTAAGAACGGTAACGCTGCCTGTTTCCACATCAACTTCAATTTCAACCGCGTGGGCGCCAAAGGTCCAGACTGCAGCAGGGTTTCCCTGACCGGTTTCAGGATGGAGGTTGGTCAACCCATCGGCGATACTACTGCCACTTGAGATCAATGGTCCGCCAATACCGGTGCCATTGGGATACATATAACCAAGGGCAATATCCTTATAAGTAAGGCGACGGTTAGGATCGTGACGATGATACACTTCGCCGTTGGCATGGAGCAGATTATCTGCGTCAGTACGCAGTGCCTGGGCAGCGACATCTTTCATTTTTCGCAGCATCTCGCGGCTGGCTTTAATGACAGCATTGCCACCCAAAAAGATCAATTTGGAGGCGACAGTGTTCCAGTCGTACGGGTTGACACGAGTGTCGATTTCAGCTGAGATTTCGATGTGTTCAATGGGGATATCCAGCTCCTGGGCGGCAATTTGTGCAAGGGCGGTGATGGCACCCTGACCAAAGTCGACCGCACCGATCATCATCTTGACGTGTCCGTCACCATTCATCTGCATGATTACAGAGGTTGCTGTGTTGGCAGGCATTGCAGGCGCTTTTTGAAGCATGGCAAAGCCCTTACCGCGCACCTTGCCGGTCTTCCATTCCTTTTCACGTTCTTCAGCGCTCTTGCGTCCTGTCCAGCCAATTTCCTTGACAACTGCTTCAAGACAATCTTTAGGGCTGCCTGAGCTCTCGGTGATGACCTCACCGCTCATTGTCTTGTCTCCTGGTTCCAGCAGGTTTTTCATACGGAATTCGTAAGGATCCATGCCGAGCTTTTGGGAGAGAATGTCGATTTGTCGTTCAATCGTCCAGTGGGTTTCAAGGTGACCAAAACCGCGGTAAGCAGTGCTGAAAACTTTATTGGTATAAATGGTTTTCGAGTCAATACTGGCATTTTCTACCGCATAAGGTCCGATGCCAGAATAGACAGCAGTCTTGCCGACGTTTACACCATAATCTGCATAGGCACCGCTATCCCAGTCATAAACAGCTTGCATAGCGGTGATTTTGCCATCTTTGTTGACAGCTGTTTTAATACGTCCACGCATACCAGCACGAGTAGGCAGCTGGTTGAACTCTTGTTCGCGGGTCGCGCGCACCTTCACTGGCAAACCATCAGCTGCCCGAGAAAGCAGTGTGGCAAGCGGTTCAAGGTGAATACCAGCTTTGCCGCCAAACCCACCGCCAACATAAGGGATGTGGACCTCAATATCTGTCTCAGATACGCCAAAGCTATCTGCCATAATCTGGCGAATTGCGAAAGGCGATTGGGCAGAAGTCCAGATTTTTATCTTATTAGAGTAAGGATCAGCCTGAACGATGGAGACATGGGTTTCCATTGGCACATGGGCGACAGCTGGCAGAGAGAATTCGTTTTCAACTACCAGGTCAGACTCAGCAAAAGTCGATTCCAGGTCGCCCTTCTTGCTTTTGTTCCAGCTGGCGATATTTGAGTCTTTCTGGGGGAAGAATACACCAACATAATGTTTCAATTCATTGATATCTTCGTGAACCAGAATCTTGCCTTCGAGAGCTTCGTCCACGTCGTGGACGGGGACCAGCGGTTCATATTCCACTTCAATCAACGCGACTGCTCGTTCGGCGGTTTCTTCATCCTCAGCAGCTACCGCGGCAACTACGTCGCCCTGATAACGGGTGACACCTTTGGAAAGAACACGTTTATCCTGCATGTAAAGACCAACCAGAATATCAGAGTCTTCGCCGGTAAGGACTGCACGGACACCTGGCAGTGCTTTGGCTTTGCTGGTGTCAATTGATATGATACGTGCGCGGGCATAAGGTGAAAGGAGACACCTGGCGTGAAGCATGCCGGGAAGTTCCATGTCGTAGGTATAAATTGCCCGTCCGGTTACTTTCTCGCGAGCGTCTTTACGATCGTAAGGCTGACCGACCCGCGTGTATTTTGACTTGTATTGTTTCTTGTCCATTAGCTTCCCAACTCCTTTCGTTCGCGTTCTATGGTCCGTTTCACAGCATTCAAAATTGGGATATAGCCGGTGCAGCGGCATAAATTTCCGCTCAAGGCTTCGATGATCTCTTCATCAGATGGGTCGGGGTTAGAATCCAACAACGCGCGTGTTGACATAAGAAAGCCGGGAGTACAGAAACCACACTGAAGGGCATCCTGGCTAACAAACTCTTCCTGAAGGATGCTGAGTTTGCCGTTTTTTGACAAGCCCTCAACGGTTCTAATTTGAGCGCCTTCTGCTTCAACTGCCAGAATGATGCAGGAAGTGACAGCCTTGCCATTCATGATGATTGTGCAAGCACCGCACTCGCCTTCACCGCAGGCTTCTTTAGTCCCAAAAAGCTTCAGCTCATCCCGCAGGAAGTGCAGCAGCGTCACGTTTGGGTCAATATCGCGAACGATCACGCGGTCATTCACAGTTAATCTCAGGGTCACTTTGCGTTTACCTGATTCGACATGTTCAGTATACATAGAGCAATCTTTGTCGTTGTCCATGCTTATGCCTCCTCGCCAATAAGTTCGAGCAATCCGCGTTTCAGCAACACTGATGCCATTTGCAGGCGATAAACTGCTGAAGAACGAACATCAGATATCGGGTGGATATGCTCATTGATTTCTTCTGCTGCCCAGGCAATTGTTTCTTTTGAAAGCCCGCGCTCATTGATTTTTTCTTCAAGGGCGAAAAGCCGTAATGGGGTCGGGGCAACAGCACAAATTCCGATTGCCACTTTGCCGTCTGGTTTGATTCGACTGGCAACACCAACTGTCGCCAGGTCGTGACCTCTAAGTCTGGCTTGGCGCAGGTAGATGCTACGGTCATCTTTCCCTGGTTCGGGCAGCTGAACGGAAACGACGAGTTCACCACGCTGTAAAACAGTGCGTTTCACACCAGTGAAAAACTCGTGCAAAGGCACCTGTCGTGAACCCTGGGGTCCGGCGATATTTACCACAGCATCGTATACCAACAACGATGGTGGAAGATCTGCTCCTGGCGAAGCATTGCAGATATTTCCGACCACTGTTGCGCGGTTGCGCAGTTGGTAAGATGCGAGAGAAGCTGCTCCTTGTTGTAATGCCGGATATTTTGCGGCTACAACCTCGGAGTCAACAACTCGATTTACCACAACACCAGCGCCGATCGTTAGACCTTTGCCGTCAATATATTCGAAAACAGACAGCTCAGGGACAGCTTTGATGTCCACAATGTGTTCGGCGTTGATCAGATTTCTGCGCAGCAGAATCATCAGGTCGGTACCACCTGCCAGGACATAAGTTTTGTCTTCTTTTTCGAGATATTGGACTGCATCGCTGAGATTGTGGGGCTTAAAATACTTGAACCTGCTTATCATAAAAGCCTCCTTTTGTTACTACAGTACATTTTTTCTTTGCTCATTTTAGAGTCTTTATTCATACTAATTGGGTACAAATGCAACTACCAGTTTCCTGGTTTGTAACAATTGACAGTATTCTAACATAGTGACTATATACCCCCACTTGTTAAAAATAACAATAATTGACCTACAAAAACATCGAAATTTGGCAAATATCACAGCCAATTACCCTCAAATGGGGGTCTTCGTTTGGGGAATTTGCGTTCATATTGGCTGGCTATCGCGATTAAACAACTTTCATTGTTGGGTAATCCAAATAATTCGAAACCAACTGGCACCCCGACGGGAGCATCTATTGTTGGTGTGGAAAACCCTCCTGGCATGCAAAGCGATGGGTATCCGGTTATGGCAGAGAG
>CAZMZQ010000043.1:3454-4711 GCA_964570745.1 uncultured Anaerolineaceae bacterium | reverse complement strand
AATGCCTGGATGAGGAGCGCCGACCGCCTGGAGATAACCGTTCAGGTGAGCTTTGAGCTCATATAAATGTACGCTTACATTTGATACCAGCTCACTGATCTCAATATGATCATCAATATCGACAATCTCAATGCCCATCGAGCGAATTTCTTCCAAAACTTGTGCCATTACCCGGTTTACTTCCTCATTGACTGGTTCGGAACCAAAGAAAGACCTGAGCACGCCTATTTTAAACTTTTTTGGAAGGTCACATTCAGGCAGATCGCGGTCAGCTATTACTTCCAGGACGGTTGCGGTATCAGCTACGCTTCGGGCCATTGGTCCGGCGGTATCCTGGCTGAGCGAATAAGGCACAATCCCATCGTCACTGATCAACCCTAGGGTGGGGCGAATTCCGACCAGGTTGTTGGCACTGGATGGAGAGCGGATCGAATTGATCGTATCTGTTCCAACCCCTACCAGCCCAAAGTTGGCAGCCAGGGCAGCACCAGTTCCACCGCTGGATCCACCAGGCGTACGGGTCAGATCATAAGGGTTGTAGGTTTGTCCTTTGATGGAGCTGATTGTTTCACCCCAGATGGCAAACTCGTGTAAATTTGTTTTCGCCAGGATAATTGCACCAGCTGCTCTCAAACGTTTTACCAGCTCGGCGTCTTTACCTGTCGAAAAACCTTCCAGGCTTAAACTTCCAGCCGTGGTTGGCATATCTTCAGTTTCAATATTGTCTTTAACTAAAACCGGAACACCGTGAAGCTTACCGGAGAGCTTTCCAGTTTCGCGCAAGACTTTGTCACATTGCCTTGCCTGTTCAATAATATTGGGATTTATGCTGATAATGCTTGAGAGATTGACATCAAATCGCCCGATCCGTTCGAGGTAAAAAACAACGAGCTCTTCTGTGGTCAGACGTTGATCGAGCAGTAACTTATGATAGGCTGAGATAGTGATTTCCAGCATGCGAAAATTGTAACCGAAAATGAGACGTTAATGCGGTTCAATTTTGGAAAATATGAAAAAGGATTGTGAATATTTAACAAGACGAACTCTATTATGCCCCAAGTATCTGTCTCTGTATTACAATGAAAGCCCTGATGAACTTAGGTACAATATCCATCAGGATGAGAGACGACCGATGCAAAAAGCATTAAAAGTTCGTTTAGCTGACATCCTCAATGTCGATTTGCTGGCTGGTGCAGAAGTGATAGCCGGCGAATCCGGGATGGACAACGAAATCACCTCTGTCAACGTCATGGAGGT
>CAZMZQ010000043.1:0-3354 GCA_964570745.1 uncultured Anaerolineaceae bacterium | reverse complement strand
AATTTTTTGGAGCTTTTGTTGAGTAATGATCCGGAATCGCAAGCCCGAGCGATATCAGACGCTGAATATTATGGCTTCAACCCATCTGATTATCACCAATGCATTATTTTGCGACTTGATAATCAAGATAAAACACGCTCGGCTTCTTTACGCTCGCGCAGAATTCAAGAAACGAGTCTGCTGCTAACTGGCATCCTTAGTCACGTTCACCGAAAAGCCTCTTCCCGCTATATTTGGGCGACAGTTCCAGACGGAATCCAATTTTTACTCGAATTTGACCAAAATTTCTCTCAGGAAATGCGCGCCGAACAAACCAGGCTTTTTGTTTATTTGCTTCTGGATATTGCCAGAGATTTAAATGTGGAACGGTTTTGTTTTGTTGGGATTGGGCAAACATATCCTGGCTATGCCAGGCTCGACCAAAGCCTGCATGAAGCCCAGCAAGCAGTTCGCAACCTTCAAACGACTAAGAAAAAGCCTGGGCAGCATTACAGCTTCTTCGAAGAAATGGGTGTAGGGCGTCTTTTCGGAGCACCTGAAATAAAAAAAGATTTGACAATCTATGCTGATGAAGTTCTTGAACCTTTTGAAAAATATGACGAGCAGCATGATGGAAAGCTTCTGGAAACAGTCAGAGCTTACTTTGAACATGGCGGCAATCTGCGAAAAGTTTCTGAAGTCTTGTATATTCACTACAACACGATCGTCTACCGCATTAACCGCATCCGGGATACATTACAAATTGACCTCAAGGATCCTGAGACAGCTTTTTCGATTCAATTAGCCCTGAAGATTCGAGATGTAAACGATTGATATGATGAAATTGAACGCGACAATAATTGCAGATGATCTGGCGGTATTCCTCGAGAATTCCGGTAATCAAAGCGTGCGTGTCCATTCAGTATTCACCCATGCGCTAAACCTGTTGGTCGGCGATGATGAGTTGATCACTCTCGTTGATTATGATGATGTCACGCCGATGGGTTTGGTTGTGGACGAGGAGATCGACTTCACAAATCTGGTGAGTATCGGCGATGAAGTTGTTATTGATTCTTCGCGCTTTTTTTCAGCTGATGGCGCATTGATGATCAACCTTGCAGGTGCACGGGTCTGGCAAAGTGCTCCCCCGCAGGATGCATCCCTGAGAGATAACGCTGAAATCGCCCAGGTTAGGGAGCAATTGTCCGGTTGGCTGGAAAAACAACCTTCGATGGGACTGTTACCTTTGATGCCACACCTGGTTAATCAGGAATATCTGTTAAACCAGCCATATGAAGATATCTATTGCCGGTTTATTGCCAACGATCTCCATGCCTTCAATACAGCTATTTTAGAGGATAATTGGCAAACGGCTTTGAAACAGACCGAAAAATTAATTGGCTTTGGAATGGGCTCCACACCCTCCTGCGATGATTTTTTAGCGGCTTATCTGGCAGTTTTTAGCTATACTGACCAATTATTGCCTGATCGATATCCCTGGATCAAACAATTCAATCAGGCTGTTTCCAACAGGGCAATATCTTCTACAACCACGATCAGCTTGAACATGCTCAGGCATGCTGCATTTGGCAAGCTTGATAAGAGCAGTAAGCAACTGGTTGAAACTTGCCTTTTTATTATTAAAGAAGACCTTTTTACAACGGCTGCCCGGGTTTTGGAGCATGGTGCCAGTTCCGGTGGAGACTTTTTGCTCGGCCTGGTCTGCGTTTTGGAATGGTTCCAACAACAAGAAACTGCTTTAACAAAGGAAGGAGCGTATGCTTTTACAAACAACTATTAAAAGAAATGCTTATTATGACTCTGTCACACTGATGCTGATTTCGCGTGATCTTCAGAAGCTGGATGGGGTTGATGAAGTACTGGTAGGGATGGGCACAGACCTCAACCTGGACCTGGCGAGAGATCTCAACCTTGCGACAAGTGATTTTGACACGCTAACTTCCAATGATCTTTTTATCGCTGCCAGGTTTGATGATACACAAATTAGTATGCAAGCAATCGAAGATTCCTTTAACGAACTTCTGAACAAGAGTTCCCAGTCAGATGATGATGAAGATCACCAGCCACCGACTTTGCGTTCAGCCCTCCAGCAAATGCCCGGGGCAAACCTGGTGGTTGTCTCGGTACCAGGTCAATATGCTGCTGCTGAGGTCGAAG
Source organism: uncultured Anaerolineaceae bacterium (assembly GCA_964570745.1). Classification (GTDB taxonomy): domain Bacteria; phylum Chloroflexota; class Anaerolineae; order Anaerolineales; family Anaerolineaceae; genus Mesolinea. The sequence continues at coordinate 1,197 of CAZMZQ010000043.1, read as the reverse complement.
ACGCGCTTGATTCCGGATTGCATATCATGCTATTTTCGGATAATGTACCGGTTGAAGACGAGCTGCGCCTGAAGCAAAAAGCCGTTGAAAAAGGGCTGCTGATGATGGGTCCGGACTGTGGAACAGCGATCATCAACGGTGTGCCGCTTTGTTTTGCCAACGCAGTCAGGCGCGGAAAGATTGGTGTGGTTGGCGCTTCGGGGACCGGTACCCAGGAGGTAACTGTCCAGGTACACAAGCTTGGCGAAGGACTCTCGCAGGTGATTGGCACGGGAGGGCGCGATCTGAAAGAGCAAATTGGCGGACTGATGATGATCCAGGGTTTTGAGGCTTTGATTGCTGACCCTGAAACTGAGGTGATCATCCTTATCTCCAAACCTCCTGCTCCGTCTGTTGCTCAAAAGATCTACCAAATTGCCAAAACAAGCCCTAAACCAGTCGTGATCGATTTTATCGGTGGAGATCGGAATGCCATCGAAGCTGTGGGGGCAATCCCCTGTGTCAGCCTTGAAGATGCTGCCCAAAAGGCAGTAGCTGTGATACGCAAGCAGCCGGCTGTTGACTTCACCGGTTTCACTCTGCCTTCAGACCAGATTGACCGGATCGTTGAAGAAGCTTTGGCAAAGTTGAAAGATGATCAGAATGAATTGCGGGCACTCTTTACTGGTGGAACCCTCGCTGATGAAGCAATGAAACTTCTGGGTGATCGTTATGAGATCTATTCAAATATTCCCTTGAGCCCAGAAATGGCAATTGAAAATTTGCAAGACGGTCGTGGACATATTTGCCTTGATTTGGGTGAAGATCAATTTACTCGCGGAAGACCTCATCCAATGATCGATCCCCAAACCCGAACTGATTATTTCAAATCACATGTGGATGAAAGAACCGGCGTAATTCTGGTTGATGTTGTCCTTGGTTTTGGCTCTTACATTGACCCGGCTGGAGCGGTAGCAGATTCTCTCCGCGAAATTCGCCAACGCTTATCCGCTCATGGAAAAGATGTAGTCGTGATTGCATCGGTTTGTGGTACAGATCTGGATAGCCAGGATTTGAATAAATCTGTAGCCACTCTTGAGGCTGAAGGTGTGATCGTAATGCCTTCAAACGCCCAGGCGGTCCGGCTTACCGATATGTTAATGCAGGGAATGAAAGGAGCCTGATATGTCAGTTAACGACCTTTTTAAACAAGATCTG
>CAZMZQ010000042.1:8327-10368 GCA_964570745.1 uncultured Anaerolineaceae bacterium | reverse complement strand
ATAAGCCAAACCATGATGAGAAGAACAATTAAACCCGCAAATATAACCGGGAAGAGAATCTGCCAGGTGCGTTGTTGTTTATGAGCTTTGAACGCCGGTTTCTCAAAATAGTTTTCAGACTCTTTATTTTGCATGTCATTATTTTAACATGAGAACCGGGAAATATCGAAGAATGTAGCAACCACCTGACAAGCCTATGTTTTTAATTATGTTTTAATCAGCTCTAATAAAAACCTCATTTTGCCAACAGCTATGCAAAAAGGATAACTTTTGGCGCAATTCAAGTATTTGATGTCAAAAGACCTACAAAACCCAATCAAATTAGTTTCATTAATTTGTATAGTTAATGTATAATTTATTCAAGAATAAAACACCTGTACATGGTTCTTATAAAGACTATGGACTTTGAGTTACTTGAATATTGGTTTGTTTGTGGAACGGATGGGTAGCTCCCACCGACTTTTGGAAATTTTACGCTCTTATCGCGTGAGGGCAATGGAACTAAAACGAGATGCAGTTGATTGTTAGCATATTAAGGTTAATACTGTACTCATAATTATGGTCGGCAACTGAACCGATTCCAAAATTCCACACCTACCTTTTAAACAAGGGATTAAAGCCATGGTCATGAACTATGGCTTTTTTGATAACAATGGCAAAGTTGATAACGGACATTCAATCTCAGCAGCGCAATCGCAACCGGGTAAATATTTATCTGGATGGTGAATATGCCTTCTCGCTGGACCGAATGACAGCCGCATGGCTGACAATTGGCCGCCAGATAGACAACATTGAGATAGCCCGCCTTCAGCAGAAAGATGAACTCGAAATTGCGCTTAGACGATCTTTGCACTTTCTGAGTATTCGAGCTCGTACTGAGAAGGAAATGACGACCTATCTCGATAAGAAGGGTTATGAGCCTGCTCTGATTGAAAGGGTTATCGCCCGCCTGAAGGAAGATAAGCTGGTCGACGATCTCGATTTCGCCCAAAACTGGCTTGACAGTCGCCAGAGGTTTCGCCCACGCAGTAAGAGCCTGATGAAACTTGAACTGCGTCAAAAAGGCGTCGCGGACGATGAGATAGAACAAGCACTTCAGTCATCTAATCTGGATGACCTGGACCTTGCAATGGAAGCTGGCAGAAAACTGAGCCGTCGTTATCAAAACCTGGAAAAATCGGAATATGACCGGAAACTTGGTGCTGCTCTTCAGCGCCGGGGCTTCTCTTATGGGATTGTCCGCGAGTGTCTTCCGTCACTCTGGGGAGAAAAGCTTGAGACAATAGGTGTGGAAAAGAGAAAATGGAGCAATTGACACAATGAAAACCTTATTTCAAATAAACCTGCTACCGCCTAATCCCATGTTTTATATTTGGGTGGGGCTGGCATTGATGGCTGGTATCATGCTTGGGTTTCTGATTTTTTCTACTATTCGCAAGAATAAAGAAGAGAAACTGAAGCAGACCAGCAACGATATTATCGCTGTTGCCAGAGAAAAAGCCCAGCAAACCGAGCTTGATGCCAAAGACCAGGCTCTCAGAATCATCCGTGATGCTGAAGACGATATTAAGAACCGCAGGAGTGAGCTCAATAAAGAAGATGACCGTCTGGTCAAACGCCGTGAAGAACTGGACAACCGTTTCGACCAGATGCAGCTTCGTGAAGCCAACCTCAATAAGCGTCAAAGTCGGATCGACAAACGCGCCAACGAAATTGATCTCCTTTACGAGGAACGCTCTGCGGAGCTTCAACGTGTGGGTGAAATGACCGTTGAGGAAGCTCGTGCGATCCTGCTTGAAGAGGTCGAGAAAGAATCGCATGCCGATATGGCACGCATTATTCGCCAAATTGAGACCGAAGCACGTGAAACCGGGATGGAAAAAGCTCGTGAGATGATCGCTGACGCGATCCAACGGGTTGCGTCAGACAAGGTCGCTGAGGTCACAACCTCTGTAGTTACATTACCGAACGAAGAAATGAAAGGTCGTATCGTCGGTCGGAACGGACGCAACATCCGCGCTTTCGAACAGGCAACTGGTGT
>CAZMZQ010000042.1:0-8227 GCA_964570745.1 uncultured Anaerolineaceae bacterium | reverse complement strand
GTATCGTCGGTCGGAACGGACGCAACATCCGCGCTTTCGAACAGGCAACTGGTGTCGACGTGATTGTAGACGACACGCCCGAGGCAGTGACAGTATCTTGCTTTGATTCAGTCCGCCGCGAAATTGCCCGCAGAACCCTGACCCGTCTGGTTAATGACGGTCGGATCCATCCCGCATATATCGAGAAGATTCTTGAAGAAGAGCGCAAAGAGATGGATGAAGACATCGTCAAAGCAGGTAAAGAAGCGGTTTACGAAGCCGGCGTTCACGGTTTGCATCCAGAGATTATTAAAAAGCTGGGGCGTTTGAAGTATCGTACATCATACGGTCAAAACCAGTTGGCTCACTCCGTTGAAACCTCAAAAATTGCCAGCATCCTGGCTGCAGAACTCGGCGCTGATGTCGAGGTTGCCCGTACCGCAGCCCTGCTGCACGACCTGGGCAAAGCGATGGATCAGAACGCAGAAGGCACTCACGCATTATTGGGAGCAGAATTTGCCCGACGTCACGGTGTCCATGCAAAGATTGTTAATGCAATCGCCTCTCACCACCACGAGACTGACCAGGAGACTGTTGAAGCAATTTTGATTGAAGCCGCCGATGCGATTTCAGGTGCTCGTCCTGGTGCACGTCGAGAGGATCTTGAGCAATACATCAAGCGGCTTAAAGCACTCGAAACAATCGCTAATAATCACCAGGGTGTGGAGCAGAGTTATGCTATCCAGGCCGGGCGCGAAGTTCGTATCATCGTCAAACCAGAAGATATCGATGATTATCAGGCACATGTCCTCGCAAAAGACATTGCCAACGAGATCGAGCAGACCATGCAGTATCCCGGGCAGATTCAGGTGACGGTCATCCGCGAAACGCGCTCGGTTAGCTATGCTAAATAAGTGTTGAATCCAAAAAGCCCTTATTTTTTGAGGGCTTTTTCTAAACCATGATTAAGCAACAATAAGATTGAGAGGTAAAGCAAATGATATATTACTCAAGCAGTTACCAATCCCCTTTCGGAACTATCACGCTGATTAGCGACTCTAACAATCTCGTTAACTTATTGATCGAGAATCAAAAATACAGCGAGACCATCCTGTCGTCGGAATTCTCTCCGAAAGATAATCTACCTGTTTTCATCATGACCAAAAAGTGGCTGGATGATTATTTTGAGGGTTCCAATCCAACCGTTAACGACCTTCCACTCAACCCTGTTGGCACCAAATTCCGTCAAGAGGTCTGGGACCTTATCTGCAAAATCCCCTACGGACAGGTGACTACCTATGGAGAAATAGCCCGTGAAATCGCAATGAGGAAGGGCATTAAGACAATGTCAAGCCAGGCAGTAGGCGGTGCGGTTGGTCACAACCCGATTTCTATTATCATCCCTTGCCACCGTGTAGTTGGAGCAAACGGCAATCTAACCGGTTATGGCGGAGGGATTGAGATGAAAATTAAATTACTGGAGCACGAAGGTCTGGATATGTCCGGATTTTACACGCCCAAAAAAGGCACCGCTCTCTGACGTTTACCCTCTCACAAAGGGATTAAAACGTTTTTCGTGCCCGACCGTAGTCGGGTCCATGTGCCCTGGAAGTAAGACTGTTACTTCAGACAGGCTAAAAATCTGTTCGCGGATATTCTTAAGCAATAATTCATGATCGCTGCCCTGAAAGTCGGTTCGCCCAATACTTTCTCTGAAAATGGCGTCGCCCACAAAGGCTGCATTTAGCTCAGGACAATGGAAAATTACCGATCCTGGATTATGCCCCGATACGTCTCTGACTTCCACGACTTTTTCTGCGCCGTCGGGGTTAATCCCAAGCCACATACCGTGGTGCAGTGGGATATCCACCCGTGGAACCTCGTCAACACTCACACCAAACATCCCGTCTGAAGGATTTTGCTGTGCCCATTCGAAGCTTTCCGGGTGCATTGCAATCGGGACAGGCGGATCAAACGCCTCACTTAGCGCCTTCACCCCGGCGGTATGATCAAAATGACCATGTGTAACCCAGATTTGTTTCAGTTTCCAACCCTTTTGATCAATAAAACCGAGCTGTCTTTTTGGCAAAAACCCCGGGTCGATAATGACACATTCTTTTGTGTCTTCATCAGCTAAAAGATAGATATTATTGCCCATCGGACCGATGGTGAGGGTTTCATAAGTTAATTTCATTAGAGCTTCTCAAAGAATTCAAATAATTCCAGGTATTTTTGAACGGTCAAGACTTCCCTTGGCAGTGTGGTCAGACAGGTTAAACCATCCCGATCCACAACCACATCGTCCTCAATCCGAATCCCCCCCAAACCAGGAACATAAACCCCTGGCTCAATGGTAAAAACCATCCCCTCTTCCAGGACCTGGTCGTTCCCACTGAAAATATAGGGGGCTTCATGCGCTTCCATGCCCAACCCATGCCCGGTGCGGTGTGTAAAATATTGGCCCAGACCAGATTCCTCAATTTTGTCCCGCGCTGCTTCATCTACCTGTCCAGCTGTCATTCCAGCTTTTCCGACAGCAACTGCAGATTGATTGGCACGCTGGACAGTCTCAGCAATTTCAAGCATACGCTGGTCTTCGTGTTCCACAAAAAAACAACGGGTGATATCCGAGTAATAGCCTTCATAGCCTGCTCCCCAATCAAACAACAGCACGTCGCCAGTTTCCAGCTGTCGTTCCGAAGGGGAAGCATGCGGATTGGCAGTGTTGGGACCGCTGGCTACGATTGGTGCGAATGGTAATTCCGAATCAGAGCCATGTCGGTAGAGCTGCACCATTAATTCGGAGGCGATTTCTTTCTCAGTCTGACCAACTCTGATCGTCCTCAAGGTGCTTAACACTGCGTTTTCGGCAATTTCTGACGCTTTTCGCATCTTTGTTAGTTCGTCAGTATCTTTACGCATTCGCAATTGGGCAAATACCTGGCTGCCATCCACAAATTCAGCACCTGGCAGGGACTTTTGCAGCAACTCCAGCTCCAGGTAGCGCAGGACAGTCGGTTCGACACCTATGCGCAGTTGCCTGGTCTTGAAATCACCCAGAGCCTGGTCAAATTCAGCTTGCCATGTGGCAGGATCGTCTCCATAGAAGTAGTTTTGAGATTCAAACTCCAGGCTGCCCACTTTGGCTTCTTCGAGCCTGGGCAAAATAAAACGAGGAAGCTCGTTATGGATGAAAATCATCACCACGGGTCTTTCCATAAGGTGAAACTGCAAGCCAGTCAGGTAGCGAAAACTTGCACCGGGGTTCACAACGACTGCGTCCAGGTGAGCATTATTAATTTGAGTCTTAAGGTTTTCAATTCGGTCTGTCAAAGGAGCCTCTGTTACTTTGTCTACCTGAGAGCTTCCCTAAGAAAAGCAATCAGCACAATGATCACCATAATACCGCCCATTAAAACTATCCCGTTCACATTCACCACTGGTCGGGGAGGCATAGTGATTTCGGAAAAATCTATCCCGGGCTCACCCGTCTCCAAAACCTGTTGTTGGACGGCTGTCTGGGTCATGGTTGTTGGATTGATGATAGTGCGACGTTCCTGCACACTGATAAACAGCATCAGGGAAATCACCATCACGATCATGATGATGATAGCGATCGGAGTTCCATTCACCCTGCGCTTTTTTATTTGTGGTGTCTTTTCCTTGCTGGTGGGCATTATTTTACACTTTCGATTGCCAGTCGCGCGGTTTCGACCACATCACCGCCATCACGCAAGATCAATTGGGTTGCATTTCGCAAAATCGGACCGAGTTGGTTGAGAATTACATTGGGCGGATAAATAAAGGTTGCACCAGCAATTTTTTCCAAAGCAGGCTTTAGGACAGGCTCTGTCCAGGAACCAAGTGCAGATGGCTTCGATGGCAGCCGATGCAGCGCCTCGGTCCACCTTGCAAGAAATTCGGTTTGCATCAGTTCTGCAAGCAAATCCAGAGCCAGCTCCTGCCTGGCGATATCCGGGCTGCCCAAGGCCCAGGCTGAGCCAGTCGCAAGCGTAAATGGCGGTTCAGATAATGCAGCCTGAGGCTGGTTTGAATTATCGTCAGAATGGCTCAACACCAGGCTAACCGGGACAACTGCTGTGTCAAGGTTTCGGTCCAAAAAAGACTGCCAGACCTGGGAATCATTCTGGTATGACAATGAAAGGCTGTTGATATGACGCGTGTTCAAAGCGTCTTTCAGAGCTTGCAACGAGGCGATTAGAGGCGCTTCTTCGAGCAGCGTATAGCCCTGCCCATCCATCACATCGCCTCCGGCAGACATATACAGCAATAACAAAAATCTACCCAACGAGTCATCAGCCGCAAAACCAAATATCCCGTAGTTTTTATGGACCTGGTTCCACTCACCCGACGGAGGCAGCAAGTTGGTAGAACTGTATATCATCGCGAGCGGATCAGCCGCAAAAGGAATTGACAATACTTCGCCGTCCACCTGGCTGAGCTGCCTGGCGAACGAATACCAATCGCTCCCTCCAAGCATTTCAGTCAATTGTTCATTTTCATAGATCAGATCCCGTTGAGAAGCCAGCTGCAGGTCATTTGCTGAGAGGACAATCAGGTCAGGAAGGGCTTCGGGTACAGCTGCCCGGGTTGCAGTCAGAGAATCGATCAGGCTGCCCGAACCGGTTTGTGATTTAACACGAACCATGATTTCAATCTTGTTTGCATAGGCATAACTGTTAAGTTTTTCCATCAGCAAGCTTCCGGCCTCGGTGTCATCATGCGGGTCGAGATCGGGAGGGAGCCAGATGATCAGTTTTTCTGGTTGCAAAGGCAGAACTTCAGTGCTTTCGGTTTGACTGGTAGGGGTCACTTCTGGAGCGGGTTGCGTAGCTGAGACGTTGGGTACCTGGTTAGCGTTTTGTTCCCAGGGCAGCTCAAAATCAAAAGGCAAGCTTTCGCAGCCGGTCACAGTGATCATCAGGATCACAAGAACGACCAGGGATATCCGCGAAAACAAGCCTTTTCTGTTTTTTTCTCGGTTCTTAGTCATAAACCTTATTGTAAAGCATATCGAGCAACGTAATTATTAATTAAATTTCGATTGGTTTCTCCAACATGCCTCTCAGCAGTTCCACACAGTTCTGCAAGTCGTCAACATCAATCATTTCAGAGGGCGAATGAATATATCGGCAGGGTATCGAGAGGCAGCCAGCCGGAACACCAGCACGCGTACGCTGGATAGCAGCTCCGTCAGTTCCTCCAGCCTCGAGCACTTCCATTTGGTAGGGCAGCCCCTGTGCTTTTGCTTCTTCGACCATCCAGTGGATCACACGGGGGTCGGCGATAAAGGAAGAATCACGCACTTTAATAGCAGGACCCTTGCCCAAAGAAACTTCCATTTTGACGCCCCTGGGAGTGTCGCCCGTGCGGGTCACATCAACCGCGATGCCAACTTCAGGATCAACACCATAGGCGGCAGTGATCGCACCGCGCAAACCAACTTCTTCCTGAACACTGAACACAAAATAAACCTCATTAGAGGTCTCTTTGATTGCCTTTAAAGCACCAATTGAGACAGCTACAGCTGCCCGGTCGTCCATTGATTTAGCTACCAGGCGTTTGCCCAGGTTCATAAACGGTCGCTCGAAACCGCAAACATCACCAACACCAACTTTGCAATCTTCCCTAGTGGTCGCACCGGTATCAATAAATAATTTAGCCAGGCTGGGTTGTTCGTTTGCTTCCAGTCGTTCAATACCAATCACACCCTGAGTTCCGTTCATAAACAAAACTCTGCCGCCAATACAGGTGAAAGGACTCACCCCACCAATGCTGATAAAGCGGGCAAATCCATTCTCATCGACATGAGTAACCATCAGTCCGATCTCGTCCACATGCGCCGAAACCATCACCCGTTTGCCGTTTTCAGCCTTTTTACCCTTGCGTGCAATCAGGTTGCCAAGCGCATCGGTATAGATCTCATCGACATGGTCGCGAATTTCTTCTTCAATTTTGGAGCGGATCAGGTGCTCAGAGCCGGAAGGACCAGGGGTCTCAACCAGCATCTCTAAAATATTCAATAAATCATTGTTTGTCTTTGCCATTATTTGGTCTCCTGCGGGTTTAGGATGCTTTTATCGAGCCGTGAAAGTGCGGCATGTAACAGTTTCAGTGTATTCAATTCATCATCGATCCGGACGATACCGGCAGCCGAATGTAAATAGCGTTGGGGCACAGAAACCGATACGCTGGGCACCCCGGAGCGGGTTTGATGAATTGCGCCGGCGTCGGTTCCACCTCTGCCTGGTTGACGATATTGCCAGGGGATCTTCTCAGCATCTGCGGTTTCGGTCAGCCATTTCACCAGTCGCCGATCGCCTATTGTGGCTCCGTCCATCAGGTAAATTGCTGGTCCGCCGTCAAGTTTTGTGTTGTGGGCAGGGTTCTCTTCGCCATCAAAATGCGGCATGTCGTTTGCCGGGGTTGAATCCATTGCAATTCCGATATCGGGGTTGAAATGGTAAGCGGCTGTTTTTGCACCCCGCAAACCGAGTTCTTCCTGCACAGTAAACGCAGCCAACAAGTCAATATTTTCCGGTGCGTTTTTAAGCAGCTGGATCAGGTTAAACACTCCCAGGCGGTCATCCAGCGCTTTGCCTCGCAGGCTTGGTCCCAAAACTGCAAGATTGGTCGCGAAGGTTGCCCGGTCACCGATTTCGACCAGTTTAGAGCCGCCCAAACCAACATCAATTCGCAGCGATTTTGCTTTCAGCTCTTGTTCACGCTCTTCTTTAGTGGTCAGGTGAATTGCCTTGGCACCAATCACTCCTGGAATGTGTTTGCGGCCTACTATCACAGGTTTTCCAACCAGCTGGCGTGGGTCGACGCCACCGATGACGACAAACTCAAACAATCCATCGCCGTCTTCTTTGATCAGCATCATGCCGACCTCATCCATGTGGGCAGCGACCATGACCTTCAGGCAATCCGGTTGGCTGCCTTCACGGCGTACCAACACATTGCCCATGGCATCGGTGTGCATCGAATCTTCAAATTCCTGCAGTTCTTCATAGACGATCTCACGCACTTCCTGTTCGTCGCCTGATACCGCCAGGGAATTGCTGAGACGTGTCAGCAGGTCAAGTTCTTTTTTACCCAGTTTGGGAGAATAATTTTTCGCCATTGTCTACTCCCATCTCACAGTATTCATAAAATCGAGGGGTAAATCGGTGATAAATTCTGCCATCAGCCTGCCAGCTCGTTTGATGTCTTTGATGCTAACCACTTCTACCGGAGTGTGCATGTAGCGCAAAGGGATGCCGATTTCCACAACAGGGATACCAGCCTGTGCAACCTGGACGTCGTAGGCATCAGTCCCTGCCCCACTGGGAGCGAAATCACGAGCAACTGGGATTTCGTATTCTTCTGCAGTTGCTTGCATCGCATCGTAAAGCGCGGGATGATCACAAGATCCCCAGGTGAGCGTAATGGTTTTGCCCATGTCAAATAAAACTGTATCGCCACCGCCCGGACCCTTGGCAAAGGTCACATCGATGACGATGGCAAAATCGGGCATGATATCGAAAGAGCTGCCCATGGCTCCTATACCACCCACTTCTTCCTGTGAGGTGGCAACGGCGATCACATCCCAGAGATGTTTACGTCGGGAGAGCAGGTCAAGCGCGATTGTGGTGGCGGCAACAGAGGCACGATTATCCAGGGTGTGCCCGCTGATCGTCTCGCCGCTAAGTTCACGCGGTTCAGTTGCAAATGAGATTACGTCCCCTGTGCGTACATATTTTTCCACCTCAGCAGGGCGTAAGCCGGTATCAACCAGGAGATACTTCTGAGGGAGCGGTCCTTTCTGACCATCTTTTGGCAATAGATGCGCCGGAGGCATAACCACCATTGCCGGTAGTTCAACAGGCTGATCGCCCTTAGTGCCGTGCACAATCACCATCTGCCCTGGCAAAATGCGCGGGTCTACGCCGCCAACCTGGGTGATGCGCAAAAAGCCATCTTCGATACCGGTTACCATCAGACCGATGGCGTCCATATGTGCGGCGATCATCACTTTGGGTCGGGGCTCAGCGCCCACTCCGTAGCGCATGGCGTGCAAGCTGCCATGGCTGCTCACCCAGGTGCGGTCACTTAGTTCTTGCCAGACCGGGGTGAGGACATCACGAATCGGTGTTTCGTAACCGGATAGCCCGGAAACTGAAATCATCGATTTTAAAAATGGGAGAAGTTCAAATGTCATAAGCCCCTTTCATGGGTTAGGGTT
>CAZMZQ010000041.1:0-10962 GCA_964570745.1 uncultured Anaerolineaceae bacterium | reverse complement strand
ATCCGCGTCGGTTGGCTTTGACTCATTACTTACAGAAACATCAGAGTTGGTTGGCTTTGACTCATTACTTACAGAAACATCAGAGTTGGTTGGCGTTAGAATATTTTTGTCTGGTAATGATGGATTTGCACATCCGGCAATTAACATGGACAAAGCCGTTATAAGAAGTAACAGCCATTTAATTTGTTTCATACAAAACTCCTTTTTAACATTGAATTTGTGTGACTGTGTCTCAAATTTTCAGTAAATTAGTCACGGATCTATCCGCCGGTCTAAATGTCTGGCTTGATTTTTGCATGGTTAATAGTGACATGGCAGTGAAAGTATACCAGTGAGTGACCGGTTTTTCCCATCACCCTCCCTCGTTAATGAGGGTGGCGCCAAGAATTTGGATTATAAAAAAACGGATCGTTGTGTCGTACGATCCGTTTTTTGAAAGACTAATCAGTTGGTTATTTGAGGGTTGATTCGATAAACCAAATAATCTTGGTTTGGGCGGCGACCTCGTCTTCCATCAGGGCGACCAGGGTAAACTCGCCTTTTTCGTCAGCTTCGTTGCGGATTTCGGTTGCCAGTTTGCGCATAAGTTTCTGGTCGTCAAGGGCGATCTGAAAGGCCTCATCATTGCTAAAGTCTTTGCTTTCCAGCTCTTTAATCGTTGCGATCTCAAGATAATCTTTCAGAGAAGCTTTGGGATATTCGCCGACCATTTTCTGATATTCGGCAACTTCGTCGAGGCTCTCGGTGGTTGCATCGTACATTTCCTCGAGGTACTCGTGGGTTTGTTTAAAACCCTTTCCAATCACATTCCAATGCAAGTCGTGCAGTTTGATGTAGTTGACTGCCAGGTTTGCCAGGTAGACATCTAATTTTTTACTCATGTTTCTTCATTTCCTTTCCAATATCTCATTGTTGTATTTGTCACGATTATAACAAACTGGCAGGTGATTTTCGAGCTTGTGTAAAGACTGGTGTATTAAAAATAGCTAAGAATTAATGGACGCCTTTACTAAACACAAGAGGCTGGTCTGTTGTGGTGTCAATCAGAACATCCATTTGCTTTTGACCTGAAGTCAGTCTCAGCTCTACACGATGACCATCCTCAGATACCGAATTTATCTGCCAAGTGGCGTTGGCAAGCCATGGGTTTTGCTCCCGAAAATCAGAAAGCTCCCTCAGAAGATGGGCGGTTTCGGGCAGGGGGCTGGTTTCCCAGGGGGTAGACAGCCGGGCTTCGTCAAAGCCTGTTGCATCGCGGTCGTGAATGGAACTCTTCTGGCTGAGGTCGAATTCGGTGCCGTAATAAACAATTGGCGGTTGAGGCAGTAAAAAAAGGAGTTTCAAGGCGGCATGTAGAGCAGCCAGATTGCCCTCAGCAGTGAAGATAAAGCGGTTCATATCGTGATTATCGATAAACGCCGGTCGGCTGAAACCGGAAGTGAAGGCATCCTGAGTGGTCAGGAGGTAACTTGCAAGGCGGCTGGCATTCCAACTGCGTGTTGCAAAAGTTTCCCGCAATGCCTGGCAAGTCAGAAAATCGAGCGTTCCGTGCATGCTGCCCGCCAGTTGTATCTGTTGATCTGCCGGCGCGACGACTTCGCCAAAAGTCCAGCATTCCGGGTTGATTTTGAGGCAGGCGCGCTGGAAGTCAACCCAAAAGTCGCGCCCTGGTCCGTTGGCATAATCGAGCCGGTAGCCATCCACACCCAACCTCAACCATTTTTGAGCAGCTTCAATAAGGTGCTCGCGGGCTGGTGAACCGAATTTCAAATTGAATTCAGGCATACTTTTAACCTGGTAAAAGCTCTTATATTGCTTTGGCCATTGTTTCCAAAAAAACCAATCAGCATGGTTTTTGTTGGTCAGGGCTCGCTGGAAAGCCGGGTGTTGATCAGACCCGTGATTAGCAACAAAATCGAGCAGCACTCTAATTCCGCATTCGTGCGCTTTTTTTAGTAATTCTGCCAGGTCTGCTTCTGTTCCAAAGCGCGGTTCAATCCGGGTGAAATCACTGATATCGTAACCATGGTGGGAAGGGCTGCGAAAAATCGGAGTTAGCCAGATGGTGTTGAAACCAAGTTCCCGGATGTGATCGAGTTTTTCGATCACACCTCTCAAGGTCCCGCCAAAGGGCTTGAGTAGATTCTCACTCTGAACCCATTTCCGAGCTGAACCAGGATTAAACCGGTCGACAAATACCTGATAGATTCGGGCATTCTTTGACCAGGCAGGGGCGATATTTTGCGGGTTGAGCCAACGGACGAACTGGGTGGCATCTTTTTCAACCGCAGCCTGGTTGTCGGCAAAAATAAACGTTCCGTCCGCCAACGTTGCACGAACAAAGTATCGCAAAACAGCATTTCTTTGTAAACGTAAAGCAACTTTTAAGGTGTGTATCCAGCCCCAGGTGATGGTATCCCAGGTCAGATTGGCTTCCTCAAACTCCATCTCTTCGCGCCCAACCCAATCATTGAGTGTGTAGATCAAATCGATTTTGAGTACCGGCAGGTGACTGTGACTATTGGCCGTAATTACCAGGTCAACGCTGTCGCCTTCGTATAGGCTCTCAACGTTATCCCAGTGATGAATGCCAAAAACACGTTGTTGATGATACTTTGTGCGGCAAGGAAGCTTCCCAAGGTTTCCAAAAAGGGTGTCGGGGTAAGTGGGTTTTCGTTTGCTACTATTCACATTATTCCTCCTGGTTTAGGAATTTTACCTGAGATGACCAAATGAGTCGCAGTCGTACTATAATACTGTCCATGAAAAAAACAACTGGCTGGTTAGGTAAGATCCCCGGGGAAGCTTTGTTGCTTCTGGCTGCGATCATCTGGGGGACCGGGTTTGTGGCCCAACGCCAGGCGATGGAAACTATGCAGCCCTTTGCTTTCATTGCCCTGCGCTTTCTTCTGGGCTGCCTGGTGTTGCTGCCCTGGATTATTCTGAAAACTAAACGATTAAAAAACAGCAAGTGGAAAACGAACCTCAAACGTGATCTCTTGTCTAGTGTTGTTCCAGGGATCTTTTTGTTGGCCGGAACCGCCATGCAGCAGCTTGGGATTATGACCACCAGCGCTGCCAAAGCGGGATTTCTCACCTCGCTTTACCTGGTGCTTGTGCCCCTGATCGGTTTGCTTTTTGGTAAAAAGATCAACATATGGGTTTGGATTGGGGTTGCTTTAGCACTATTGGGAGTATTTTATCTTTCTGTGGATATGGAAATGAGCATTCAGGGTGGTGATATCTACATGATCATCGGTGCGCTTTTTTGGGCGGTCCAAATCCTGGCTCTTGACCACTTCAGCTCCGGAACAGACAGCCTGAACCTTGCTTTTGGTCAATTCCTTACCACTGCTCTTTTAAGCCTGGTTTTCAGCCTGGTTGTTGAAGGTAATTCGCTATTCACTGACAGCATTGCCTGGGGGCCCATCCTCTATTCGGGTATTATCGTGGTGGGGATTGGTTTTACCCTGCAAGTATTCGGACAGAGCAAGGTTAACCCTACCCTGGCATCTCTGATCATGAGCCTCGAAGCTGTGTTTGCGTTGTTGAGCGGCATGCTGGTTTTGGGCGAAAGGTTAACCGTCAGGGAGTGGCTGGGCGGGCTTTTAATGATGGCAGCGGTGATTTTGGTTCAGGTTAAGGGTCAGCAGCAGAAACCAGTCATTGAAGAAATCAACGTCCTTGAAAGCATCGAACCCGAATATTAGTATTATTTCCATCCGAATTACACCATCCGAATGTGTCAACCTTGACATTAGATGTTTATCTAATAGAATTGAGTTGTTACAAACGGAGATGTTATGAACAGCTTTAGCAAAACAAAAATCAACTGGGATATCGGAACTGCATATGACTTGTTTATCAGCCTGCGTGTATTGCAAGAGCCGGAACAGTATGGCGTGCGGGCATCCTGGGCGGCGGGAGTGCGCTCGCGCATGTCTGTGGAGCACCGAAACGTTCTCGAACAGTTGACTCACATTATTTCGGTGCCCCTAAGTTTTGTCTATGGGCTTGACGCTCCAAAAGACTCGGAACAACTATTAATAAAGCTAAAGCAACTTCCGAAAGGAAAGGTTTTGGAGCAACTTTCTTTCCATGCGAAGACTCCTCTTGAAATTAAAGAATTTTATTTAAATACCCATTCAAACAAAAAATGGACGAAAGAAGAAGAGGAGATCATCACAAGCCGGCGACAATTGACGGACAACAAGGCAGCCAAAGCGGTACTGAAATCGCTTTATTATGCCTGGTCTAATAGAGAAGAGTTTGGTAGAAGGCTGATAGAAGCACTGGAAGCATATGTAGAGACTTTTTTCGCAGAAGAGGAACTTCGAATCAGACCGGTATTGGAGCAGGAACTATCGCATGCACAGATGCGTGCTGGCAGCCGCCCTTTACCAGCGATGCTTGAAGAGATCACAGCCGGGGTAAGATATGGAGACCTTGACCATATTTCAAAAATCACATTAGCACCCACTTTTTGGGGATCGCCTTTCATGTTCCTTGAACATTTGCATGAATTTGAACTACTGGCTTTGTTTGGGGCAAGACCTGGAACAATGTCGATCATCCCTGGTGATATCGTCCCGGATGGCTTATTGCGGGGGATGAAGGCGTTAGCCGATTCGACCCGGCTGCGCATATTGCGCTACCTGGCTCAGGAACCTCAAACAGCAGCCGAGCTTTCACGTGTCTTACGACTGAGACCACCAACAGTAAATCACCACCTGAACCAACTCAGACTGGCTGGGATGGTGCAAATCTTTCTGAGCCCAAGCGGAGAGCGGAAGTTTTCTGCCCGGTATGAAGGGTTTGATGACACCCAGATCCTGCTGAATAGGTTTGTTCGGGGAGAGTGAGCGTTGGAAAATGAAGTTCAATCAACCGCTGAAACAAAAGATTCTGTTTTAAGAACCTATCTTAATCGAATCAAAGCGTTTAGCCCAAACGCAACACGATACCTGGCAAGTGAAGCTGTGTATGGTATTTCGACAGGGATATTCCAGCTTTTGTTTAATTTTTATGTGCTAAGCCTGGGATATAACGAGGCAGTTATCGGCAATATGGTAGCAGCCCGAAGCATGACCAGCCTGATAATTGCGCTTCCGATGGGGTTTTTGACCGATCGAATCGGGCGTAAGAACGCGATTATCTACAGTATCGTTGGCTTTTCGATTTCGGTCGCTTTGATGCTTTTGTACCCAACTTCGATCATGTTTATGGCAATGAATATTGTCCAGGGAGTGGCACAATCACTGGCTGGAATTGCCATGGGGCCTTTCTTAATGGAAAACAGCCAGGAGGAAGAAAGGACTTACCTGTTCAGCCTGTCGTCGGGACTGAGGATGACGACGATATCGATTGGGCAATGGGTAGGAGGTTATATGCCCACCTGGTTTGCCCTGCGCCTGGGGATCAGCCCCATGGCAACAGCTGCATATTCACGGGCTTTGTGGATGGTAGCATTGTCGGGGTTGGCGGCAGTAGTTCCGATGTTATTCGTTTTTGCTGGCCCAAAAACTGCGAGCCAACGTTCGGTTTTTGCCCCCTTCAGTTTTATCAGGAAGAACCCGGGGACACTTCAAAAGCTGATTTTGCCAACGTTGATCACTTCTGTCGGTGCTGGGTTAATTATGCCGTTTATGAACGTGTTTTTCAGGACTGTGCACCAACAAAGTGACACCTCTATCGGCGCAATTTTTGCCTGGGGCAGCCTGGCAATGGGGATAGGATTGATAATCGCACCAGCTTTCGCAGAACGTTTTGGCAAGATCGAGGTGGTTGTAACGTCACAGGGATTGTCGGTGCCCTTCCTGATTTTACTGGGGTTTGCTCCCTGGTTTGGTGTGGTGTTGGCTGCCTATTACATGCGCACGATGCTGATGAATATGAGCTCGCCGATCTATTCCACGTTTGTTATGGAGAAGGTAGAACCTGAAATGCGGGGGATGCTTGCCAGTCTGAACAGTATGGCATGGAATTTTGGCTGGGCACTCAGTCCGACGGTGAGCGGCTATTTGCAAGTTAAATACGGCTTCGGACCGCCGTTTATTTTAACGATAGTTTTGTATTCAATCGCAATCGCGATGTATTACTTCTGGTTTCTGAAAAACACCAAAAAAGACGCAGTGATTGATTCCGGATAATCATTGTTTAATTACAGTTCAGAAAAAAATCAGGCAACCTCTACTGTGAAGAGGAAGCTTAAGATTCCGGATGGATGCGGAATTCATAGATACCCTCATTGTATTGCCATTCATGGGCACAATTTGGGCAGGTTTGAGTGGCTTTGGTTTCAGGAAGACCTTGCCCACAGACAGGACATGAAAAAAACATACCTGGTTGAGGGGTGGGAGATGTTCCCAGTGCTCGATTGAGAGTGAAAATGCTCGGGGTGTAATTTTTTAACGGTGATGTATTTTGAAGCTGGGAATCCCAACGGACAAGGCGATCGTGTGGTACGTTGTTTTTAAACCAATCTGCACGGAAAAACGAGACTCCTAATTGCTTTAAAGTTTCAAAACTAGTTTCCTGCAGGGTTTTGGCAATGGTCTTGGGGTGGAAATTGTAATTTAATTTGACGAATTCCACCTGTTCCGGGGAAAAAGGGTTCCAATCCTGGCGGTGGAGCCGCCAGCGCAAGATGGATTTGATATTGCGTTTATTAGCAAACTCAAGCAAAAACTGACCACCCTCTGCCATGACCCGACGAACGGATTGCAGAGTTTGGACCGGGTCAGACATATGATGAAGGGTGCGGATCATGGTGGCACCATCAAAAAGACCACTTACAAAGGGGAGTTTATAGATATCGGCAGCAACATAGACATATTGATCACTATCGCCCAGCCGTTCACGTGCCTGGAGCAATTGAGTGCGGGAATAGTCAAGCAAGACGATGCGATCCCAGTTTTGATAACGTTCGGTGAGGCGGCCTGCCCCGGCTCCAAGCTCAAGGAGTAAACGACCACCCTTGGTGAAAAGTTTTTGCAGGGCGACAGTTTCAACTGCATCTTCGTAACGGCGGTTGGCGGCATCCCAAAAACTGGCTTGATAATCAGAGCCTTCGTAAGAACAAACGGGTGGTGTATTGTCAGGATTATTTTTCATATCATCAAACATCCGGGCAGGTTTGCCGGCAACACCCGAAGATACCTCCTTACCGCTGCTTCCTCTCGGACCTGACGGGGTTCGCAGGGCTTCGCCGCACCGGTCCCGCCCGAATGTAAAATTAAGGATAATAGATAGAGAGGCGGCTGTCAAATGTTTTAACTAAATTCGATTGTAGTGGCTACTTGTACACAAAGTGTGAAGGGAATGCAAAAATAAACATACCTGACAATTTTAACTTTCTAACAAAATTGTCACGGGACCATCGTTGCACAATTCCACCATCATATGCGCGCCAAAGATGCCTTGTTGGACCGTAATACCCATGGCACTCATTTTGACTGAAAATACTTCCACCAAGGGTTCAGCAAGCTCGGGTTTGGCAGCGAAAACAAAAGACGGCCGCCTTCCACGGCTGGTATCGGCATACAGTGTGAATTGAGAGACAACGATTGCTTCACCGCCAACATCCAACAGTGAGAGATTCATCTTGCCGGCATCATCTTCAAAAATGCGCAAGCGAGCACACTTTTCTGCAAGCTCTTCGGCCTTATGTGTGTCGTCTTCGGGACCGATTCCCAGCAGTATGACCAAACCTTTGTCGATCGATGCGACTACTTTGTCTTCAACGGTTACTTTTCCAAAACTCACACGCTGCAAAACGGCTTTCATCGTTTCCCTCGCAGTTCTGGCTCGATATAACCTGGCCAGGTGAAATCACGATCAAAATCGACTTTGACGATCCCACAATGTTTGACATGCCCGGGATTGTAAAATTGTTTGATTATGTAGGCATGGCAGGTAACAATGACCTGGTCATAATGAAGATAGGGATACAGAGCTGCGTAGGCACGCCGGGCTACCTGGTCGTAGCCCTCCCAATGTAATTTTGCATCAGCGCTGCGGATCCCTTTATGAATATCGATATCCTGGATGGCTGCCATAGTATCGTAGATATTTTTATTCTCATAGTTAGTGTCGATCAGCCATTCATGCAGATCGAATGCTACTTCAAGCTTCAGACCTGTAACGCGCGAGATGATTGCTCCGGTTTGCAGCGCACGGGTAAAGGGCGAGCTAACAATCAGCTGGCTACCCTCGAGGAGGGGGTCCAGAGCAACTGCTTCAGCCTGTTCCACTCCCCTTGTAGAAAGCGGTGCTAAATCACGACCGGGACCTTTAAACCCTTTCCCTTCAGATAAAGAGTAATCGGGTTCTCCGTGTCTGATCAATATTAATTTCATTTCTTCCTCCGTAAAGATTTATTGAAGTTTACCAGATTCGACTAAAAGTTCTTCTGCCAACCGGGGAGGTTATAATATTCTCATGCCATATGTAGAGTTGCCACCTGCGCACATTGTTGATACCTCCGAAAAGTTCAGTCATATGGTGGCAGACCTGAAAAACCAAACCTCCATAGCAGTTGACACCGAATCGAACAGTCTGCATGCTTACCAGGAGCAGGTTTGCCTGGTCCAAATATCTACGACTGATAAAGATTATGTGGTTGACCCTATCCTGGTTCCTGACTTGGACGAATTGGGGATAGTATTTGAAGCCCCTGATATCCAAAAAATATTCCACGCCGGAGATTACGATCTGGCAACACTAAAACGAGATTTTGATTTTGAGTTTCAAAACCTTTTTGACACGATGCTGGCAGCAACAGCCCTGGCAGAGCCTGCCATTGGTCTGGCTGCTTTGCTTGAAAAGTATCTTGACCTTAAAATTGAGAAAAAATTCCAGCGGGCAGACTGGGGCAAAAGACCACTTGACCCTGAAATGCTCTCTTATGCTCAGAATGATTCTCATTATCTGATCCCCCTGCGCGACATACTAAGTCAGCGCCTCCTCCAGGCTGGACGTCTGCAAAACGTCCTCGAAGACAGTGCCGCCCTGGCTAAGATCACATTACCTATGAAAGATCATGAGGAGGATTTTTGGAGGGTGAGAGGAGTGCAGGACCTGAAACCGCCGGCTTTGAGCTTGTTGAAGCAACTCAATCATCTGCGGGAGAATCTGGCAATGCAAAAAGATGTGCCGCCCTTTAAAGTGTTTTCGGACAAGCTGATGATCGAAGTCGCTCAAACCCAACCAAAATATCGCGAGGAGTTGAGCCTGCTGCCTTCCTTCTCACCTGCGCTCAACAGACGCTATGGGGAGCAAATCATGCGGGTTGTTAGCGCCTGGCATAAAAACCCTCAGCCTGTCAAACCCAGGAAAAACAACCGCCTCGGTGAGCGAGAGGTTAAGCTGCGCGATGCGCTCACTGCCTGGCGAAAAGAAGTTGGAGAAAAAGAGAGCATCCCATCCAACGCCGTTTTCCCCCGTGATCTGCTCAACAAAATCGCCCATCAAAACCCGGGAAGTCTTGACGAACTTGAAGAGGTCATGCAGGATTACCCACATCGTTTCAAGGAATATGGACCCCAAATTCTCAATCTGTTATTAAGGAAAAGCAAATGAAACTTACTACTTTTGGTGCCGCCCGCACTGTAACGGGTTCGATGCACCTGGTTGAACACAATGGTCACAAACTTTTGCTGGATTGTGGAACTTACCAGGGAAAACGGGAAGAGTTTTATTTTGCCAACCTCAATTTTCCTTTCAACCCGGCCGAGATCGATGCGATGATTCTCAGCCATGCCCACATTGACCACAGCGGTAATATACCCAACCTGGTTAAGCAAGGCTTTAATGGGCCAATCTATGCGACGAATGCAAGCATGGACCTGGCCGATATCATGCTGAGGGATTCCGGTCATATCCAGGAAAATGACATCAAATACCTCAATAAGAAACGCCATAAGCAAGGATTGGGCAACCTGAAACCTGTTTATACCCAAAAAGACGCCCTGTTGGCGATGCCCCAGTTCAGGAGCCTTTGGTATGAAGAAAATAAAGAGGTTATCCCGGGAGTAGTAGCGCATTTCGTGGATGCCGGGCACATTCTTGGTTCAGCTGCAGTTGTGCTTGATTATCTGGACGACGCCGGTAAATCGAAACGCTTATGGTATTCGGGCGATATCGGTCGTTATGACGCGCCAATTTTGCGTGACCCGGTTCTCCCCAGTGACGCAGACACTGTGATCATGGAATGTACGTATGGCGACAAATTGCATGAAAACATAGATGATTCGTATGATGAATTTGTCGACACGGTCAAACGTACCGTCAGCCGGGGCGGAAAATTGATAATTCCCGCTTTTGCGATTGGCCGCACCCAAAACCTGACATACCTGTTAAGCGAAGCAATCTTAAATGGAGATATTCCCGATATTCCCGTGGTGGTAGACAGCCCCCTGGCTGTCAATGCCTCGGATCTTTACCGGAAACACACCGAGTGTTTCGATGATGAGACCTGGCAGTTCATCGCCGAGCACCGGATGCAGGGGCTGGATTATCACAACATTGTTTTCACTCGAAGCGTTGATGAATCCAAAGCGCTCAATGATTGGAACGAACCGATGATCATTATCTCTGCTTCTGGTATGGCGGAAAGTGGACGTATATTGCACCATCTCAAGAATAATATTGAAGATGGGCGCAACACGATCCTGATCATTTCCTGGCAGGCACCCGACACGCTCGGACGCCGGTTGGCAGACCGGGAACGCAAGGTGAGAATCTTCGGTGAGGAGTACTTCCGTAAGGCGGAGGTGGTCACTATTGGCGGGCTCAGCGCTCATGCCGGGCAGGACATGTTGGTGGAATATGCACTCTCGAGCAGCGACACGCTTGAGAACCTGATCCTGGTGCATGGGGAGGAAGACGCGGCAACAGCTTTTATGAAGAAACTGGCTGAACACCCAGAACTGCCTGTACCTGTTTTTGCTGATAAAGGACAGA
>CAZMZQ010000040.1:2832-11031 GCA_964570745.1 uncultured Anaerolineaceae bacterium | reverse complement strand
GTGCCAGGGTGGGTTGTTCGAGCAGGGTAAAATTGCCGGTGTCTATCGTTTTGATGTTACCGCTATCAAGTTCAATTTCATGCAAGCTGAAAGAGCCCTGTTGGTTGAGCAAATAGTAAATTGAACTATTGTCCTTAGCCCAGTTGAGCGTGCGCAAGCCCTGAACCCATGCCGGCAGTATCAGGTTTTGGTTTTCGATCAGAACTCTGCGCGTTTGATTTTCCAGATCCAGAACGACCAGGTCATCAAATTCTGCCCGGTTTTCAAGCCAGGCAAGTTTGCTGCCATCAGGAGAGAAAATGGGCTGGAAAGCAGCCATATTCTCATCACCTGCGATCTGTTTTACAGTTTTGAGACTAAACCCATCTTCATTCAGGCTGCCAAGCATCAGGCGCGTGCCGTCCCAGGGCATGTTGGGGTGATCCCATTCAACCCAGGCTAAGAGCGAGCCGTCGGGGCTGAGCGTGGGCTGCATGTAAAAATCCGCGCCCTGCTGAACGATATTGGGCCATTTTGAACCATCAGAAGGGACACAAGCAAGCAGATCACTCCCTTCGTAGGTGTGAACAAAAAACACGGTCTTTCCATCGGGGCTCAAAACTGGCGAGGCACAACCACCAAACCCGGGTGTGAGAGCTTTGGGAAGACCAGTGTCATAAGGTTTGGAATAAAGCCTGCCATTGCGGTCACAAAAGATCACACCTTCAGTACCAGCAAAGAAATCGCCACCACCGTAGCCAATCGCACCAGACGGGTTGAATTCGCCATTCAGCTCCCAGGCGGCATCACCATCTCGCCAGGCGAAAAGGCTCGTCTTGCCGTCCTGGGACTGAGACCAGACCAGGGTTTTTCCGTCGGGGGAGAACTGGACATCGTTCATGCGGATGCCGCTGGCGATCATTGCTGGGGAGACCGGGCTGTGCCACAGTCCGTAGGGGAGTTGTTGTTTGCTCATATTCACCTCTGGTTGTGAAGATTGTGTTTATTATACCGTCACCCTAACGGAAACTTGCCCCTGTACCTGCAAGGCAGGTTTTCAAAGGAATTAAATTGAACCAGGGAAACATTTGACGCGCCTTGAAGTGCGTGCTAAAATATCAGTCCCTTAACACGGGCGCGTAGCTCAATGGCAGAGCAGTGGCCTTTTAAGCCATTTGTTGGGAGTTCGATCCTCCCCGCGCTCATTTTTTGTTTAAACCTAATGTTGAAAAGTCTTCGCCTGGTTAATATATATCTTTTCGATGGCCGATCGCGATAATCAGGATAATCACGGTATCATCCTGGATATCTGCAATCAGACGGTAATCACCGATTCTATACCGCCACTCCCCGGAATGGTTGCTGACAAGCGCTTTGCCTTTTAGTCTTGGGTTAGTTGTTCCCTCCAGGTTTTTGGTTAACCAATTAAGGATCAATTTTTGAACAGGTTTATCCAGTTTTGAGAGCTGTTTATAGGCTTTTTCGGAGAACCTGACTGTATAGATCATTCTTCTGTCTCGAGCAATTTTGCGACTTCATCAAGTGAATAGCTAAGTGGTTTTTCGCGAAATTCCTGAATTGCCTGTCGGTAAAGCTCAAGGTCGTATTCATCTTCTATTTGATCGAGAATGGCGGTACGCATGACTTCTGATACAGTTTGCCCTTTGGCACGGGCATAGCGTGCGATGATTTCTTTATCAACATTATCGAGCCGTACAGTCACTGTTGCGTTCATAAGATTCTCCATTAATGTGTTACATTGTAACACATTTTAGAAGATACAGACGAATGAAATCTCTAATTGTATAAACGGAGCGAAATTGAAATTTAAATGCGTCTGCTTTTGATTCCACCCAGAATCATCCTGAAGAGGTAAGGTGATGGTTTTAGCTTGCCGTTTTTATTCTGACAAGGTATGCTTAATTGGTATTTTATTGATTTAGAATTTAGACACGGAGCGCACTATGGACCTTGCCATCTTCACTGCTAAAAACACCACCCACCGGGATAGCTGGCTGGACAAACCGGTTTTCACCTGGTGGCCAGCATTGACGATTGAAAAGTTGCTGATCATCCTGATCCTGGTGCTCACAATTTTCACCCGTTTCTACGACCTGGGTGCGCGCACGATGTCGCATGACGAGATCAACCACGTGGTGCCTGCCTACAACTTTAATACCTACGTCTACGATCCTGTTACACACGGACCCTTCCAGTTCCACGCATTGGCTTTCTCATATTTTATGTTTGGCGATTCCGATTTTTCAGCCCGCATACCGGCAGCAATTTTTGGCATTGCCATTGTTGCGTTCGCGATTTTCGCCTGGAGGCGCTACCTGGGCAGGGTCGGCTCGCTGGTGGCTGGTGCTCTTTTAATGATTTCGCCATACATTCTCTTTTATAGTCGCTATACACGCAACGAAGTGTTTATCGTCTTTTGGGGGATTGTGCTCCTGTGGTTATTGCTGCGCTACCTGGAGGACGGAAAACACAAATGGCTCTATTGGCTGGTTTTTATCACCGCAATGCATTACGTTGACAAAGCCACCTCCTTCATTTTCTCAGCGGAGGCACTTATCTTTTTGGCGCTGCTGTTCATCAGTGAGGTTTTGCGGAAGCACTGGAGCAACCAGGGCGCAAAAACGCGCTTTCAGCTTGCAGTGGTTGCCACACTCATTATGCTCGTCGTCACAATGGGAATCTACGTCCTCCACAACACACCAACTGCCAGTCAACCGGCAATCCTGGACCCTAATACGGGTGTCCCTGTGGAAACCTTCGTGATCAACAGCAGCATCCCGCTCATTTTGAGCCTTGGACTGACAGTAATGGCGGTTATCTTTGCTCTTTACACGCTTTTCAAAGGCTTTGGCTGGAAAAACCTGAGTCATCTGCGCAGTTTTGACCTGATCTGGCTGCAGCTGATCTTGATTCTGCCACTGCTGACTGCTCTCCCGTTGAAACTGTTGGGGTTTGACCCAACAGATTACAGCCAGTTCGGAATTATCCGTTCGGGGATCGTTTTTGTCCTCCTCCTGTTAATCTCAGTGGTTTTGGGGATGCTTTGGAACCGCAAGGTTTTCTTGCGCAGTATGGCGATTTTTTGGGGGATATTTATCGTCTTTTACACAACTGTTTTCTCACACGGGGACGGTTTTTTCAAGGGGATCGTCGGTGCGCTGGGCTATTGGATGAGCCAGCAGGCAGTCGAACGTGGAACACAACCGCTCTATTACTACGCCTTGGTCCAGGTGCCGATGTATGAATATCTGCCGGCGTTTGGTGTTGTGGTGGCTTTCGTTATCGGTCTGAAAAAGCGGCTCTTTTTCGCTCACAGTGAAGACCCTTTCACCCCTGCACCAAAGCCAGAGATCGAAATTGAAGATTTGGCTCAGGAAGAACTGCTGACTGAAATTGAGCTTGTTGACGAAATCAAGATCATGGCAGAGATACCAGTTACAGCAGATGATGAAGTTTTGATTATTAGCGAAGAACTGCGGGAGAGCGAGCCTGAGGTATCAACGGGATGGCTGCAAAAACTCTTCCCGGATGTGCCCGAGCTGGGAGGACAGGCGGCAGAACTCCCGACGCTGCTTTTGCTTGTTTATTGGTCGGTGATGAGTTTGCTCGCTTTTAGTTTGGCTGGCGAACGCATGCCCTGGCTGACAACTCACATCACCATGCCCATGATTCTCACCTGCGCCTGGGCGGTTGGATACCTGATCGAACACCTGGATTGGCAAAGTATCTGGCAAAAAAAGGGGTTGATTGTTACAGTATTGACCCCGATCTTTGTTATTGCTTTTGTCAGCCTGGTTGGCAGCTTGTTGGGCACAACACCCCCCTTCCAGGGTAAAGACCTGGCGCAGCTGCAAGCTACGAGCACCTTTTTACTCGCCCTGGTTGGCACGCTTGGCAGCGGTATCGCTCTATTTTATATCGTCAAAAACTGGTCTGCCAGGACCTTTGCCCATTTGTTGCTTTTAGGATTTATGGGGCTGCTGGCAATCCAAACCGCGCGTACTGCGTGGCGGGCAGCTTTTATCGATTACGATAACGCCCGTGAATTGCTTGTCTATGCGCACTCAACCGAAGACATGAAAAGTACTGTCGAACAGATTGAGACCATCTCCAAACGCCTTTATGGAGACAAATCGATCAAAATTGCTTACGACAACGATGTGCGCTACCCCTATTGGTGGTATATGCGCGATTATCCGAATAAGTATGACTTTAACACCGAGGTCACCAAGTCGCTCCAGGACTATCCCATCATCGTGGTGGGCACCTCCAACTATGCCCGTATTGAACCGGTGGTGAGAGATGATTATTATCAATACGACTATAAGCGCATGTGGTGGCCCAACGAAGAGCTCTACCGAAACTGGACAGTAAAACGCGTCTGGAGTGATCTGAACAACCCCGCAAAGCGCTCCGCCTTGTGGCAGCTTTGGTTCAACCGTGATTACAGGGAGTATGCTGTCGCCTTCAACAATCCCGGATTGACATTGGCAACCTGGTCTCCCAGTGACACTGCCAGAATGTTCATCAGAAAAGATGTAGCGGCAAAGATCTGGGAATTTGGAATCAGTCCGGAACCAGCTGCGCCAAAGGTTGACCCTTATGCTGAGGGCACAATAAGCCTGGAACCACAGACCGTGATAAGTGCAGCAGGAGAGATGGTCTTCTCAGCACCTCGCGACATGGCAACCGCACCGGATGGCAGTCTTTATGTAGCCGATTCACTCAACCACCGCATTGTCCACCTGGACCCGAACGGGTTGTTCTTGAACGCATGGGGAGGGTATGGCAACGTATTGGACGGCGAAGTGCCGGGTGGTCTGCTAAATGAACCCTGGGGTGTTTCAGTTGGACCAGACGGAATGGTCTATGTGGCAGACACCTGGAATCACCGTATCCAGGTCTTCACATCTGAGGGTACCTTTGTAAGGATGTGGTCTACTTTTAATGGGGGCGGGTTTGAGGACGGCTTCTGGGGACCTCGTGGAATCGTGGTGGACGCTCAAAACCGGGTGTATGTAACTGATACCGGCAAACAGCGCGTGGTCATATTTGACTCAATGGGCAATTACCTCACTCAGTTTGGCAGCCTGGGACTGGACCTGGGTAAGCTGGACGAACCGGTCGGGATCGACCTTGATGCAGACGGAAGAGTTTATGTTGCCGATACGTGGAACTACCGCGTTCAGGTGTTCGAACCCGACGAAAGCGGATTGCAATTCCGGGCTGTAAGTTTTTGGGAAGTGGATGCCTGGCAGAGCCAATCACTGGACAACAAACCTTTCCTGGCACTGGACCAAAGTGGACGGATAGTTTTGACCGATCCGGACCGTGGGCGGGTGATCGTTTTTGACCAAAACGGGCAGTTCGAGTTCTTATGGGGCGGTTTTGACAACAGCTACACAATGACTACCATCAGCGGTGTTACGATCGCGTTTAATGGAGATGTCTGGGTGACTGATTCAACCAACAACAGCTTGTTGAAATTCGTGGTGCCATAGGATTACAACCGGCTTCTGACACAAAAACCTCGGAGTACCGTAGAATAAGGGAAAACGCTTCGAGGTTTTGTTCATGAAATCTGAAATAAGCAATACCAAAAAAATCGACAAACGCACCTGGGTTATCCTGGCTGCGCTTGCTATCACCGGGCAAATCGCCTGGGCGGTAGAAAACACCTGGTTTAACAGTTTCGTTTACGAAACCATCACCCCCGACCCAAGACCGGTAGCCTGGATGGTAGCTGCCTCAGCAATTGTCGCAACCCTGACGACGATCATCTTGGGCACATTGAGCGACCGCACGAAGTCGAAATGGGGAAGGCGTAAGCCTTATATCCTGGTTGGTTATGTTTTCTGGGGCTTAATGACAGCCGCTTTCCCGATGACCGCCTTTGTCAAAAACATGAGCCTGGCAGTGGTAATGGTGGTGCTGGTCGATTGCCTGATGACTTTCTTCGGTTCAATGGCAAATGATGCTGCCTTCAATGCCTGGACCGCTGATATCGCCCCAAGTGAAAACCGAGGAAGGGTGGAAGGCGTGTTGAGTCTGAGCCTGTTTATCGCCCAACTGATTTCCATTGTTGCCGCCGGCATCTTCATCGACAAGGCTGGATATTTTGCTTTCTTTTACATCCTGGGTGGGATCGTAATGGTAGTCGGCCTGGTTGCCGGTTTTGCCATCAAGGAAGAACCTGCTCCACCGCGGGAAGGTGAGTTGAAACCCTTCTGGCAAGAGATCAAAGAGCTCTTCAACCTGAAGACGATTATGGCGAACAAAGCTCTTTTCCTCCTGCTGGTGAGCGCAATGCTGCTGGGGATTGGTTTTCAGGTTGCGTTTCCATACATGTTAATTTACATCAACCACACCATCGGTGTCACCAAAAGCCAATATTCACTCATCGGTGGGGCTGTGATCGTCGGAAGTGCAATCCTGGCGATTCCAATGGGCATTCTTGCAGACAAATTCAACAAAAAACTGATGCTGGCACTGTCCGTAGTTGCCACCTGCCTGGGCTGCTTTTTCTTTTCACTGGTTCAATCAGTGGTTTTGCTCGCTCTGGCTGGTTTACTTTGGCAAGCCGGAAACATGGCAGCATCGATAGCTTCCACTGCCTGGCTGAAGGACCTGCTCCCTGAACAATCGCGGGGTAGATTTTTAGGCGTGCGGATGATCTTCTGGGTCTTGCTGCCCATGCTCATCGGTCCAGGGATTGGCTCGGCGTTAATCCGCACCTTTGGCACGCCGGCAATTATAGACGGAAAAGAAGGCTTTTTAGCTGTTCCATTAATCTTCCAGGTCGGGGCTGTGCTTGGTTTATTGGCTTTACTGCCCCTTCCCTTTCTAAAACAAAAACATCAAACAGGATAAATCGCACCCTATGCAAAATCTATTAACACATCAACTGACCACAGCTTTTACACCTGCGCAGCCGATACCCCTGCCTGAATATCCCCGTCCACAAATGGCGCGGTCGGAATGGCAAAATCTGAACGGCTGGTGGGAGTGCAGCATTCAAAAAGCCGATTTACCCAAACCTAACAGCTTTGAAAGCAAGATTTTAGTGCCTTTCCCTCCCGAATCCTTGCTTTCGAGGGTGTCTCATGTGCTTCAACCTGATGAGAAGCTATGGTATCGACGCGTTTTTGAGGTGAATGCCGCGCCGGGTGAAGTCATCTGGCTGCATTTCGGGGCGGTGGATTTTGAGTGCCAGGTTTGGGTCAACGGGCAGCAGGTTGGTGATCACTGGGGCGGCTACCTGCCCTTTAGTTTCGATATTTCCTCCGCAATACGTGCTGGCGAAAACGAGCTGGTTGTAGCGGTTGAGGACGATACCGAGCATGCTCTGCATCAAAAAGGCAAACAGCGCCTCGAACCAGGAGGAATCTGGTATTCCTCTGTTTCCGGTATCTGGCAGACAGTCTGGCTTGAAGTGCTGCCCCAAAAACACATTCGCTCGCTCAAGTTAACCCCCTCAATCGATACTAAGACGCTGGAATTAAAAGTAAATGTAAGCGAAGCGGCTTTATTTGCTGAATCTAAGCTGGAGGCGATTGCCAGTTTTGATGGCAAAGAAGTGGGCAAAGCTGAAGGCACAGCCAAAAGCAGCACCCTGATTTTTAATATTCCCGATGCTAAACTATGGCATCCCGATCACCCACATCTTTACGATCTGGAAGTGCGCCTGCTTGACGAGAGCGGTGAAATCGACCGGGTCAGCAGTTATTTTGCAATGCGCAAGTTCAGCAAAATGAAAGACAGCCAGGGCTACTGGCGCTTTGCCGTAAACAACGAACCACTTTTTCAATACGGACCGCTCGACCAGGGATATTACCCGGAAGGTCTCTATACCGCGCCTTCGGAAGAGGCAATGCTCTTTGATATCGAATACGCCAAAAAGATCGGCTGCAACATGATTCGTAAACATGTTAAAGTGGAGCCACTGCGTTGGTATCACGCCTGCGATAAGCTCGGAATGATCGTTTGGCAGGATATGCCCAACGGGGGTCGGACGACCAAAGATGCAGTTGTTTATTTCACCTTCACTTCTGGAATCCACCGCTTTGACCAAAGGCGCTTTAAGCGATTTGGGCGCGAAGACCTTCAAAACCAGGAGGAATTCCAGGTTGAACTTCAGGAAATGATCGAGACTCTCTATAACGTCCCCAGCATCGCGGTTTGGATTCCATTTAATGAAAG
>CAZMZQ010000040.1:0-2732 GCA_964570745.1 uncultured Anaerolineaceae bacterium | reverse complement strand
GAGGAAAACAATCGCGAAGAGCAACAAAATCCCAATTGTGGGAAAAATCTGCCCGATTGGCTTGTTGCTGATCAGGATATCTTTAAGCCCCTTCATTCCCCAATAGGTCGGGAAAATCTTAGCGGTGTTTTGCATAACTTTCGGAAAAAGCTCGATCGGGAACCAGGCACCGGAAAGCAGGGCAAAGATCATCCCAATCGAATTACTGAGCCCGTTAGCCTGGGCTTCTGTTCTGACCAGGCTTCCCAAAAATGCACCTAGCCCGGCAGAAGCAAGCGAAAATGCCACCAGGAGCAGAAAGGTCGGCAAAGGTCTTTCAAGCCAGGGTGCCTTCAGAACCAATCCGCCAAAGATCATCAGAAGACTCATTTGAACCAATGCGATCAGGACATGACCGAATATGGTTGCCGAAAAATAGGTCAGACGAGAGGTTGGTGTCGCAAGCAGGCGTTTTAGCGTTCCGCGGCTACGCTCTTGCACCATCGCACCAGACAAGCCAACCAGCGGAATGAAAACCCAGGTAATCAGCTGCCCCGCTGAAGAGCTCGTGGCAGCATTGTAGACTATATCGCTCTCCGCCTGGCTGATTGACTCCGTCAGCCTGGATGGAGCTTCTGCAAGTTTGAGCCTTATCTCCGCATTCAATTCTTCTCCCAGCTTTTCCAGTTCTGAAGAAGTGACTTCCGGATGACTTTGTTGATAGGCTTGTAAAACCGTCGTGAGCTTCACCTGGGCACTTGTGAGTTTGTTTAGTGCAAGGCGAAGTGCCTGGTAGATGGTCTGGCTCGAAGTACGATTGGGTTGTTGATACAGATAAACCGTCAGGTCCCCTCGAAGCAAAGCCTCAGTATTAAACTCCGGAGGGATAACCAGGTAAACATCGAGCTCCCCTTCGTCAAAAAGTTTCCGGGCTTTGTCAAGGTCGATAGCTTCTGGTTTGAGATCACCGCTTTCGCCCAGTTCTTCCAACAGGTTGACAGAAAGGGGAGAATTAGATTGATCTACATAGTTTAATTTAATTGCACTGCTGCTAAAGGAGCCGGTTGTGACCGCAAGAATTGTTGTAAAGATAATGGGAAGCACGAAATAAAACAAAATTGAGACCGGAGAGGCAAAATAAAGCCTGATGTCTTTCCTGATAATGCTTAAGGTTTTTTCCATGTTTAACTATTCACCTGGATAATGTTACGGCGGAAAAAGATTGATGACAAAATTAACAACAAAGTCCCCATCAGAAAGAGCTGTAAAAGAATCATCTTCAGGTCGCCCAGGCTGCCCCCAGCCCCAAGAATATTGAATCCCTGGCTGCCCAAACCGTTTGGCGAAAATTTAGCGACCGTTTGCATCCAGGTTGGCATGGCCACAATTGGCAAGAAACCACCGCCCAGCAAACCAAAGAGCAGACCAATCGCTGTACCAGCATTCGAAACCTGGGAAGGTGTCTTTAGGAAGCTTGTGAGAAACATCCCCCAACCTAGTGCTCCATAGGTTGCGAAAGCAATCAATAATAAAACTTCCAGCCAGCTGCCCCAGGTGAGCCCAAATAGCAGCGTCGAGGTTAACACTAAAATTAGCACCTGGGTAAAACCACGAAGGAAGATCCCCAATGATTTTCCGAGAATGATCTGATAACCACGTGTGGGGCTCACCAGGTTGCGTTGTAACGTGTATTCCCTGCGTTCGATCAGAAAGGATACCGAACCAGCCGTGACATTCCACATCAGAAACATCAGTGCCATGCCAGGCGCGATCATAGCGAGATAGGAGGCGTTTTTCTTGTCGAAGGTCTTGTCATTACTCTCGACCGTATAACCAGGTTTGAATTCTGATTCAGCAGAAAACCCGCCTATCATGCCAGGTACTTCATCAGGTGTAATCAATCCAGCAGAGAGCAGTTTTGTCAGGACAGTTGAAAAGGTCACCTGGGAAGATTCCACCTCGGTGAGGAAGGCCTCGATAATGATGCGCACAACACCGATGGAATAAATGGATTCGCCGTCTGTGTAAAGCTGCAGCTGGATAACGTCTGAGGGAGCGGGCAAACCGTTCTGAGGGATGATACTGGCAGTGAAACCCTCGGGAATCAGAAGAGCAGCCACGGCTTCGCGTTCGTCCACCAGTTTGCGGGAAGTTTCAAAACTTTCTTCGATAACGGGTGCAATCAGGGGGTCCAACTCGTCAGACTGGAAGAGGTTCACCAGGCTATCACCAAGCTGGCCTTTATCAGCGTTGGTAATCACAAGGGGAATATTTGAAAGTCCGGGGTCGTCTGAATTAAACGCTCCGGTAATCGCTGCCATGCCAAGGGTCAGCAAAAAAGGAGCCAACAGGTAAAAAACCAGAGCCATTGGATCACGGACGATCAGCTTAAGATCTTTGAATGCGATCTGCCAAATCTTGCGCATTGTCTCAATCCCTCAATGCCCGACCAGTCAGATGGAGAAATACAGTTTCGAGATTCGGTTCGACGATCTCGATTGATTTGATGTGTGCTCCTGCCTGGCTGGCTTGATTAATGATCGGAGCCAAGCTGCTCTCGGCATCTTTGACGATAACAGTCAGCCCGTTTTGTTCCACAACTACATTTGAGATCCCGCCAAAATTCTGCAGCTGGGCAGCAATCGAGGGTAAGTCGTCAATCGGGTCAGTCTCAAACCGAATGGAATCATTCTCACCGACCTGCAGGGTCAGCTCTTCCTGTGTTCCAATTGCGATCAGATTTCCATGGTCGA
>CAZMZQ010000039.1:7249-11116 GCA_964570745.1 uncultured Anaerolineaceae bacterium | reverse complement strand
ATGGCATAACAGTACCGCTTGCGATGAGACTTCGGACGATCAAGCTTAAACCTTGATCAGAGCAATTGGCTTTGATCATCATAACTCTCGCCCAGCGATCTTATTTACTTCCGCTCGGTTAGTTTTCAGTGCCTTCCGGTCTATTCCTAAACATGTTGAGAAAGTATTAGTATCCACGAAAGCAAAGTATAACACTTACAAGAAAATACCCAAATAAGCCAGGTAATAATTTATTAATTTATTCACCGGCTTATTTGGTTTTTTTTGCAACTGTGCTCTAATGACAGTTGTTGCAGTTTGGTCTTTTTGAGACGTATTCTGCTGCAGGGCAATTTGTCGATGCAGGACAACCCGCACAGACACCTCGACCAGCCCGGGCATTCCTTACCATTCGATAAATAATCAAACCCACAAAAACTGCGAGAATGACACTGATGATAATTGTTGCTGGCATTTTATTTCACCGCTTCCGCCTGAACACGTTTTGCGATTTTACTTCCAACTCGTGCAGGCCTAAAAATCAACCACAATAGCATAACCGTCACGATCAACGCCATTGCAGTTCCAATAGTAAATGTAGCTCCTTGCAACCATATTCCCAGCTGATAAACTATGAAGGCCATAGAATATGCAAGACCAGTCATCCAGGTCACCGCAAAAACTGTCCATTTCCAACTATTCATCTCCCGCCGGATAGCCCCGATTGCAGCAAAACAAGGAGCAGATAACAACACAAAGATAAGGAAAGATACCGAAGATAACGGTGTAAAAGCTGCCCTCAAACTGCCCCAAATTTCTTCTCCGGTTTCAGCAACTTCTGCAAAACCATAGAAAATACCAAAGCTGCTCACAACAGTTTCTTTTGCCAATAATCCAGTGACCGCAGCGACTACAGGTCTCCATTCACCCCAACCTAAGGGCTTGAACAACCATGCAATCGAATTCCCTATGCTTGCCATAATACTTCGGTCAATCTGATCAGATGCTAACATCTGGAATTTTCCATTCAACCAACCGAAATAGGTTGTAAACCAGATCAATATAGTTGCCAATAAAATAACAGTTCCTGCTTTTTTAATGAAAGCTGTCAGTCTGTCCATCGTAGTGGTAAAGATGCTTTTTGGTGATGGCCAACGGTAAGCTGGTAATTCCATCACAAATGGTTCTGGATCACCTTTAAACATGGGCATTTTCTTTAGGGCAATTCCGGAGACAACCACTGCCATAATTCCCAGGAAGTAAGCTCCAAACGCAACCCAACCATTCTGACCAAAAAAGGCACCAGCGATCATTGCAATAACTGGTAGTTTTGCACCACATGGGATGAAAGAGGTCGTAATAATGGTCATCCGTCTGTCTTTTTCGCTCTCAATTGTTCGGGTTGCCATGATTGCTGGCACACTACAGCCACTGCCAATTAACATCGGAATGAAGCTATTACCAGAAAGTCCAAACTTACGGAACATCCGGTCCATGATAAATGCCACTCTGGCCATATACCCACTATATTCCATTGCAGACAAAAATAAAAACAGGACAGCCATCTGTGGCAAAAATCCCAGGACTGCTCCAACACCACCAATTATTCCATCTACCAGCAATCCTTGAAGCCATCCAGCCACACTCCAACTTTCCAGTGTCCTGCCTGCAAACGGGAGGATAATTTCACCAAAAAGCACATCGTTGGTCCAGTCAGTCAATATCGTGCCGATTGTGGTTACTGAAACATAGTAAACAATAAACATGATCAATGCAAAAATCGGTAACGCCAGCCAGCGATTAGTGACAACTTTGTCAATCTGGTTAGAAGCTGATAATTCACCCCGCACATAAACTGTCTTCAACATATTGGTAATGTAATCATAGCGTTCGGTAGCAATGATTCCGTATGAATCATCATCAAATTCATTTTCAATTAACTTGATATCCTGGTCAATATGAGCAATTAATTCATCTGGCAGACCGAGCTTTTTTACCAGGGATTCGTTCCGTTCAAATAGTTGAACGGCAAACCAGCGCTGTTTATGTTCAGGCAGGTCATGCAGAGCAACTTCTTCAATGTGTCCTAACGCATGTTCTACGGCACCACTAAAGCGATGTACAGGTGGCACATTCCGGGGAGTACTTGCAATTTCAACAGCCACTTGTGCGAGTTCGTTGATTTGGGTACCGCGCAGTGCAGATATCTCGACAAATGGTAATCCAATCGCCTCTCCAAGGGCAGCACTATCAATTTTCGTACCACTCTTTTCAACTTCATCAATCATGTTGATTGCCAGGACAATCGGAATTCCCAACTCTATTAATTGAGTAGTCAGGTAAAGATTGCGTTCCAGATTGGTTCCGTCAACAATATTAATAATCGCATCAGGGTTGGAATCAAGCAGAAAATCTCTTGCCAGTTCCTCTTCGATCGAATCAGCTGTTAACGAATAGATGCCAGGCAGGTCCACTAAAACCACATCCGTGTTGCTAATAAGTCGACCTTCTTTTTTCTCAACTGTCACACCTGGCCAGTTGCCAACATATTGGTTTAAACCGGTGAGGGCGTTGAACAGTGTTGTTTTTCCAGAATTTGGGTTTCCTGCTACTGCAATAGTTATAGCCATAATTTATTTCTTGCTCCTGGGAGATTCAGTTACTTCAATGATGCTTGCATCTTCTTTACGTAAGCTCAATTCGTATCCACGCACATTAACTTCAATTGGATCCCCTAATGGTGCAACTTTGCGGACGAATATTTCTACATTCTTCGTGATTCCCATATCCATAACCCTACGACGGATACCTCCCTGACCGTGAATCTTAACCACCTGGGCAGTTTCTCCAATCTTCACATCGCGCAATGTCTTCATAAATTATCTACCTCCGATTTTGTTAGGTGTGCCTAACATTTCAAATGTTAGTCTAACCTCTTATTCCTGTCAAGGTTTTTTCAGTGATAGAATAAAGATATCGTCGTGCCGCGACCACCAGGGTGAATTTATGAATTTACAAGAATCTGCTGAAATGTATCTGAAGACTGTTATGCTCCTTGAGAAGAGTAACGATGTCGTGCGTGCAGTCGATATTGCCCGTCAAATGCAATTTTCCCGCCCAACCGTAAGTGAGCAAATCAAACGGCTTACTGCTCTTGGATTCCTGCAAGTGAACGATAAAAAACAAATATCCCTCACTAAAAAAGGCCGACAAATCGCTGAAGATACTGACAACCGACATAATGGTCTGGTAGATTTTTTCGTTCAGATTGGCGTCAGCGAAGATACTGCCTTTGAGGATGCCTGCCGGATTGAGCATTACATCAGCCAGGAAACGATTAACTGCATGCAGGATTTTCTTCAAAATTGCCGTCAACAATCCAACGAGAATCTTGATTAGTTCCTCTTAAGATCCGGACAATTAGTTTCACCCACACAGTTCATTGGGCCACCTGAAGCAGACAGAGTATGTAGCCACAGTGGTAAAAAGTTGGAAACGACTGAGGTTGCAAATGAGCCAATATAGGGGACAGGCAGAACAGCAAATTTCCCTTCTATACTGAGTTTGTAATAAAAAAACTGCACCAACCCGGTTGGAATTTTTGTCCAACTTTTGGGGTGCAGTTTAATGTTGAGAGTTTTACTTCTTGTACATTAAAATATAATTAATCAGGGAATAGGAACAATTTTATTATATTCAAAACCCAAATATGCAATGGGTAAATAAAATAAAATAACCACTTTGAAAAGGAATCATTCCTTCCTCGTTTATTATTGTACAAAAGAATAGGAATAATAACTAAAACCATGGCCCATGAAGAATAGAATGACATACTTAAGATAAAATTCGCCCCTGTCGATCCTGAAAAGTATCTATATAATGAATACA
>CAZMZQ010000039.1:5944-7149 GCA_964570745.1 uncultured Anaerolineaceae bacterium | reverse complement strand
ATTAAGTTAATAATCACATTACCTAACAACATTATTATGGCAAACAGCGAGGTTCTTTTTAAATACTTAATTCTTGAACTAGTTTTAAAAAAGCCTTCAACAATAAAGAAAGTAAATAATGGTGCCACAAATTGAGTAACTATACTTATCCATCTTGGTCCAATACCCAAATAGGTATGAAGATGATCTATAATCATAAAAACTAAAGCAAAGGTCTTTAATTTAAAAGCATCTATATTTTTGTTTTCACTCATAAAATTTTATTCTCCTATAAAAAAAGAAAGAATACCATATAAGTTGACATTTACAAAGAAAACTTGTATAAAGAAGTCGAAAATGAACAAATTCCTTGACAAGTCGCAAGAATAGAATAAACTAACTAACATGAACAGCAATTTCATCAAATTCAGCCTTAAAGCCAAAAATTCTAATTCAGGTTCTGTTTTTGGTAATGGCCGGATTGCGCCTGTTCACTGATTCTTTCAAACGATCAAATTAAATGAACCACGGGCAATCCAACCCCCGTGGTTTTTTTGTTAACTTATTCATTTCCAATCAGAACCACGTCAAACAAACAACAAATTATTCAAGAAGGAAATTATGGAAAAGACAAATCAATCAATTAAACAAGGTTTCGCAACCTTACCGGAGTGCAAAGGTTTCGCTTTTCGTCGTTTCGAAGACGCAAAAGATTATGCCAAAATAGCTGAAGTGATTATGTCCAATCGCGACGACCCAGATACAATTCCGACGACTCCCGAGGAAATTGCGCAGCATTATGCCAACCTCAGCGAAAGTGATACAAAGCGCGATATGCTCTTTGTCTTCAACGGCGAAACTATGGTTGCATATGGACGCACCAGCCATCGCTGGGAAGAAGATAATCAAATTTGGGTCTACACTTGGTTAAACCATGTCCACAAAGATTGGAAAGGTAAAGGCTTGGAAAAAGTTTTCGCCAACTGGTTTGAAGCCCAGGCAAAAGCCATTCACTTTCATTTATATCCCGACCAGCCAGGCACGCTCTCAGTCGCTTTTCCGAATCGAAAACAAGATGAATTGAACTTATTCCGCGAACTTGGCTACCAGCCGAATCGCTATTTTAACGATATGATCCATGATCTTCAGCATATTCCTGAAATCTCCTTGCCTGAAGGTTTGGAACTTCGCCCGGTTATCCCTGGTCAAATTCGAATGATATGGGA
>CAZMZQ010000039.1:0-5844 GCA_964570745.1 uncultured Anaerolineaceae bacterium | reverse complement strand
GCCAAAGCGATGCTTTCCCGCTCATTAAAACTGATGAAACTGCTCAACATGCAGGAGGCCGCGTTGGGTGTCGACAGCGAAAACCCAAACCACGCCACCAAGCTTTATGCTGACCTCGGCTTCCAAACCGAGAGTCAAACTATTGTTTTACGTAAATCTTTGACCAAATAAAAGGATAAAAATGGAAATTAAAAATCAAAACGAATTTGCTCCCTTGCCTGAATTGGCGGG
The DNA here is from genome assembly GCA_964570745.1 of uncultured Anaerolineaceae bacterium. Classification (GTDB taxonomy): domain Bacteria; phylum Chloroflexota; class Anaerolineae; order Anaerolineales; family Anaerolineaceae; genus Mesolinea. The sequence goes on along the minus strand of CAZMZQ010000039.1, from coordinate 5,613 downwards.
CTTCACTTTCAGACGTTTCAACGGACCGGAAGATTACCCAGCCATGGCAGAAATCATCATGTCCAACAAAGATGAGCCGGGTGCAAACATTACTGATGCTGAAGAAATTGCCATCGATTATGCCCACATGCCGGAAAGTGTTCTTGATCGGGATATGCTTTTCGTTCTAAAAGATGGCAATCCAATCGCCTATGGTCGCACCGGATGCCTCTTTGAAGAAGATGACAAAACCTGGCTCTATAACTGGACGTTGAAAATTCTTAAGGATTGGCAAGACAAAGGCTTAGAAAAAATAATGATTGAATGGTTGGAAGCTCAAGCCAGTCTGAACTACCAAAACCAGCATCGCGGTGAAAAAGCCTTGCTTTCAACCATTGCTAATGACTACAAAACCTCGCTGATTCAATTGGTATCCGAGCTGGGTTATCAAACGATACGATTCTTTAACGACATGAAACGGGATTTAAACGATCTGCCACAAGCAGAATTGCCGGATGGAATCATCATAAAACCAGCTCTACCTTCACAATTCCGTCAGGTTTGGGATGCAGATGTTGAAGCCTTCAAAGACCACTGGGGTTACATCATCCCGGAGGAAGAGGAATATCAACTATGGTTAAAAGACAAAAACTACTTCCAACCCCAGCTTTGGCAAATTGCCTGGGATGGTGATCAGATTGCCGGCATGGTCTGGAACTACATTAACATTCAAGAAAATGAGGAAAAAAATCGAAACCGTGGATATACAGAAGCAATTTCCGTTCGTCGCCCCTGGAGAGGAAGGGGAATTGCCAAAGCTCTGATTTGCCGTTCAATGCAGATGATGAAACTCTTGAATATGGATGAAGTCGCCTTGGGTGTCGACAGTGAAAACCCAAGCCACGCCACCAAACTTTATACTGACCTCGGTTACCAGACCTACCAGCAAATGCGTATTATGCGTAAGCCTCTGGAATAATAATGTAAGGCGGAATGCACTTCTTTTGTGCACTCCGCCAATTCAAAACGCAGGGTGGACAAAGTACCCGAACGAAGTGAGTGGTAATGCACCCTTATTGTGCACTCCGCAGGAGATAAAAAATAATGTTACAAATTAATCGGATCAATAAAACTTACAACTTCTTAGAAGTCTTAAAAGATGTCACTTTCAGTCTTGCCGATGGGGAGCACGCCGCCTTGGTCGGAGCAAACGGCAGTGGTAAAACCACCTTGTTCGAAATAATCTCCGGAAGACTCCCAGCCGACAGCGGAAATGTCGTTACCAGCAGGAACGATTTTATCGGCTACTTGCCGCAAAATCCGGTCGCGATTGACGCCAAAACTATACGAGAGGCGATGCTATTAAGCTTAAACCAAATCAACCCTTACCCAAGCCAGGAACTGCATCCAAAAGAAGAAGCCGAAGCACTCTCACTTTTGGCAAATCTTGGTTTGGCATATCTCAGCCTTGACACTCCCCTAAAAACCCTCAGTGGCGGTGAAGGCACCCAACTTCAATTGGCTGCTTTACTCCTACAACGCCCTGAAATTTTATTATTAGACGAGCCAACCAATCACCTCGATATCCCGGCTTTGGAATGGCTCGAAGGTTTTGTGCGACACTATAAGGGCATCGTTTTGCTTATTTCACATGACCGCGTCTTCCTCGACAGAACCATGCAAACAATTTACGAACTAGATCAAACCATGCCAGGCATTCGCAAATTTATTGGCAATTATTCATCCTACGACAAGCAAGTCGAGATAGAAAAGCAGAAAGCATATGAAACCTGGAAAGACCAGGAAGCAGAGATCAAGCGTTTAAGAGGTGATTGGCATAGAACAGCTGAACAATCCCGTGTTTCAGAAAGAAGTACCAAAGATTCAACAATGCGGCGATATGCAAAGAAAGTCGCCAAGAAAGGCACAGCCAAAAAGAAACGTTTGGAGCGTTACCTGGATTCGCCTGAACGGATTGAAAAACCGATGGACAAATGGCGCATCAACATCAATTTCGCCGACACACAACACCAAAGCCAGCAGATCTTAACCACCCGAGGACTTTCGTTTGGTTATGATGAACGCTTATTATTTGAGAATCTTGATTTGCATATTACTTCCGGTCAACGTATCGCCCTGGTAGGAGCGAACGGTTCGGGCAAGAGTACGCTGATCAAGATATTGATGGGACAGTTGGAAGCAGGTTCGGGAACCTTTCGTTGGGGAAACAGCATCGTTCCAGGTTATATGCCTCAGAAACAGGAGGACCTCGACCCTGATTTGACACCCATTGAGCAAATCCAGTCAATCAGGCACATGACAATGTCAGAGGTTTATCATTTTTTGCATTATTTTCTGCTCAACGAAGACCACGCCGTCTTGCCCACATCTTCTTTGAGTTTCGGTCAGCGCGCAAGGCTGCTTTTGGCTAGGTTGGTCGCTCAGGGAGCAAATTTTCTCGTGCTCGATGAACCCGTCAATCACCTTGATATTCCATCCCGGGAACAATTTGAAAAAGCTCTCGAGGCCTTCAACGGAGGAATGCTGTTGGTCGCACACGACCGCGCTTTCATAGCCCGCACCTGCAACACACTATGGGAACTGAGCCCTACTGGCATTCACGTCGACGTACCGGATCAGGGCTGGATGTGACTTGCTCCGTTGGTATTGTGAATTTGTCAATAGCTATTCTGCGTAAAATCTTATCGCTCAACGCCTAAGATCCTTCACTTCGTTCAGGATAATAAAAAAAGTACGCAGCCTCTACAATAAAGGTACAATTGGGGGAGGATTTCTCTGGAGAATATGAACGAAAACGAAAAACAAACCGACGATCAATCGAACAACTATTTTCAATATAGAATCGTAGCAGAAGACGGCAAAGCTCGTGCCGGGGAATTTACAACCCCTCACGGGGTTCTGCCAACACCTGTTTTCGCTCCAGTTGGTACGCAAGCGACTGTCAAATCCATCACCCCTGCCCAACTCGAAGAGCTGGATGCAACATTGGTGCTTTCGAACACCTATCACCTCTTTTTGCGCCCTGGCGACGAACTGGTAGCCAAAATGGGCGGGCTGCACAAGTTTATGCGGTGGCACAAACCGATGCTGACCGATTCGGGCGGTTTCCAGGTCTTCTCTCTCGCAGACATGCGCAAGGTCGATGAAGACGGTGTGACCTTCAAATCGCATATCGATGGTTCAATGAAACGTTTGACCCCCGAAAGTTCTGTCGCGATCCAGGAAAACCTGGGTGCAGATATTATCATGGCATTCGATGAATGTTCCGACCCCAATAACCGCGCCTACGTGGAACAGGCAATGGAACGCACCCACCGCTGGGCTCAGCGCTGCATCGAAGCAAAAAAACGCGATGACCAGGCACTTTTTGGTATTGTACAGGGCGGGATTTTTGACGACTTGCGCGAACAATCTGCCCGTGAGATCAGCTCGATGGGCTTCTCCGGTCATGCAATTGGAGGGCTTTCAGTAGGTGAAACCAAGGCTGAGATGTATCACACAATCGAAGTATGCAACCAGATTTTACCTCCAGAAAAGCCGCGCTACCTGATGGGTGTAGGCACTCCGGAAGACTTGATCGAAGGTGTCATACGCGGAATCGACATCTTCGATTGCGTATTGCCAACGCGCCTGGCACGCCACAATAGCGCTATGACCATGCACGGCAGGCTCAACCTGATGAATGCCGCCTTTGCCGATGACCAGCGCCCTATTGATGAGCATTGCGCCTGTTACACCTGCCGAACCTTCACCCGCGCCTACCTGCGGCATTTGATTGTTGCCAAAGAAATGCTGGCTGCCACACTGCTATCAATCCATAACCTGCACACTTTGCTCCAGCTCGCTCGCGACCTCCGCCAGGCAATTATCGAAGGTCGGCTACAAAGTTTTGCCGACCAGGCAATGCAAAACCTAAATATTTCACGCACTCAGGAGAGTTTTAGATGACCTTTTTCCAGGCACTTATCCAGGGTATTGTCCAGGGTTTGACAGAGTTTTTACCAATTTCTTCTTCTGCCCACCTGGTAATCGTACCTTTTTTACTTAAATGGGATTTGGACCCTCAAAAAGCATTCCTATTCAATGTGCTTGTTCAACTCGGCACACTGGTATCAGTTATTATCTATTTCAGAAAAGACCTGGTGGCAATTGTTAAGGCAGTTTTCAAAGGGCTTAAAGGAAAACAGCCTTTCCAGACTATAGAAAGCCGTTTGGGTTGGTACATTGTATTGGGAACCATCCCTGCAGGGTTGGCAGGATTAGTGCTCAAAAGCAAGGTCGAAGCTGCATTTAACAGCCCGGTTGTTACAGCCGTGCTTTTATTCGCCACAGCAATTATGCTGACCGCTGCTGAAATTTTTAGTAAAAAAGAGAAGGACCTCAAACAGCTCACCTGGCTCGATTCACTCATAATCGGCTTGTTTCAGGGGCTGGCTATCTTCCCAGGCATATCCCGTTCCGGTGCTACAGTCTCAGGAGGTTTGTTCAAGGGTTATACACGTGAAGCGGCAGCCAGGTTTTCGTTTTTGCTCTCCATTCCCATCATGCTTGCTGCTGGATTATTATCCGTGATCGACCTGGTAAAAGCTGAGTTTTTCCTTAGCTTCCTGCCCACAATGTTGTTTGGTTTTGTGATCGCGGGGATAATTGGTTACTTTTCTATTCGTTGGTTGTTAGGTTACTTGAAACGCAATTCCCTTTTTGGGTTTGCTATTTATTGTGCTGTTGTTTCAATCCTGACTATCTTTGTCGCCTGGCTGCGCTGAGTATTATAGATAAATCATGATAACCGGGCTATGTAAACCCCGGTTTCTTTTCTGATCATAATGCCGCCATAATGATTTATGCGCCGTTTATAAAAAGCGGTCATCTCAGCTTTGCCCTTGTCTCCCAGGTTTTCAATTACTAATGGAGTTGAATAGGAATAACTAGTTAACAACGCTGCATCCGTCACCCACAGATCACTGGGATAGATATGCAGTTCAATATAATTAAAAAATTCACGGAGTTGTTTTTCGCCATTCACCAGGTTAAATCGGCTTGACATGTTGTGCCTTCCAGCAAGTTTTTTTGAAAATTTTTCTTGCAGCAGATCGAGATCGATCATATGCTCAGGTCCGTTCGTCGCTGCCATGAAAACCGCTCCTGGTTTCATCAGCCTGGTCACTTCACCCAAAACTTCTCTCACAGAAGGAACATGGTAGAGCATATGATTTGCAACCACCAGGTCAAAACTTTCTGGTTCAAAGCAGGTCTCCATACTGTTCATTGCCAAAAAGCCAAAACGTCGATCTTCCTTTAATCCCTTTTTGCCATCCTGTGCCATACCGTGCGACAAATCAGTTAAAGCAAAAAAAGTGCTTTCAGGCAGCCTGTTCATCGTCCCTCTCCAAAGCGCTGAACTTCCACATCCAATTTCCAGAACCTTCATCCCTGGTTTAATTCTGGCAAGGTCAAGTATAAAGTCGTACCAGGGTAAAGTTCCGGTACTGAATTTTTGGTGAATCAGTATTCTTGCCGACAAGTTACCTGAATCGTAGTATTGGTTAGAGCTTAAATAGGCAGGATCGTTCTGTAATTGGAATAAATCCGACATGTTTTACCTTGCTTTCT
>CAZMZQ010000038.1:0-11164 GCA_964570745.1 uncultured Anaerolineaceae bacterium | reverse complement strand
GCCCATCAGAATGGACCAACGTATACTATGATGTTCACGATTCCGTTTGTGATATATGCCATTTTTCGTTACCTGTACTTGATCCAAACCAATCTGCTTACCGCCTCGCCTGAAGAAGTTTTGTTGCATGATCGCCCCATGCAAATTGCGATTGTCTTGTGGGGTTTATCTGTAATCGCAGTCATCTACCTGGTTTTGTGAGGTTTGCCATGCCAGCAATCAAAAGCTCTGCGTGCGGGAAATTTATCCTGGTCGGTGAACATGCCGTTGTCTATGGTCAACCTGCAATAGCGCTTCCACTAAGCAACAGAAGAATCACTTTGCATATTGAGCCTCAAATTCTTGCTCCTTCTGGAAAAATTAAAGTATTTTTTCCTGCATTAGGGATGGATGGAGAACCTGTAGACCAGTTACCATCAAACCATCCCATTTATCGTGCTGTTTGGGAGGTAATAAATTATCTTTCCCTTTCCCAATCGCCAAGCTGCAACCTGCGATTCAATTCTCAGCTGCCGATAGGAACAGGACTGGGTTCCAGTGCTTCTATGGCTGTTGCGACCATCCGCGGTCTTTCAGAATTTCTCGGTCACACGCTTTCAGATGCTGTTACCAACGCACTGGCATTTGAATGTGAGAAATATGTTCACTCCAATCCCAGCGGAGTGGACAATACTGTGATTACATACGAAGAGCCTGTTTTCTATCAAAAAGGACAGGAGCTTGTATCTTTAAAACCGACAGCAGACCTTCATTTCGTCCTGGCTGACAGTGGCATCCAAAAATCAACCGGTGAGACTGTCTCCGGGTTAGCAGAACGTTATCAGGCTGACTCCGCTCTTATCAAGCCAATAATAGAATCCATCGGGCAGCTTGCGAACAGTGCCCGCAGGGCAATTGAAACCGGGAACCTGACTGAAATCGCTGAGGCAATAAATCAAAATCATAGGCTACTGAGAGAACTCGACCTGTCTTGCCCCGAACTGGACCACCTGGTGAATGTCGCGCTTGAATCCGGTGCGCTAGCTGCAAAACTGACCGGTGGTGGAAAGGGCGGACATATTCTCGCACTGGTCAAGGCCGATCGAGTGGAAACATTACTTCAGAATTTGATTACCAAAGGGGCGTTGAATCCTTTCCATACGGTCATACGAGGAGTAATTTAAGCCAATATGGATGACCAGCTTTTGTTTCTGAAGTTTGGCGGCTCATTAATCACAGACAAGGGCCATACCGAAAAAGCGCACACGGAGGTGATCACCAATCTCCTGCGTGACCTACAAACCTACACCGCTCAACATCAGGATATACGTCTGATCCTGGGGCACGGTTCTGGTTCTTTTGGTCATCACGCAGCTGCAAAACACAACACCCGAACCGGAGTGACTTCACCCGCCCAATGGCAGGGTTTTGTTGAAGTCTGGCGCAGTGCCAGGAAGCTCAACCAGGTTGTTCTGAATGCTGCCGAAACCATTGGTTTACCACTGATTTCCTTTCCACCATCTGCAAGCCTGACAGCTAAGGAAAAACACGTTTTAAACTGGGATATCCAGCCCATCGAAAAAGCCCTGCAAGCTGGGCTGATACCCGTGATTTATGGCGATGTTGTCTTTGACGAGGTTTTGGGTGGCACAATTTTTTCCACCGAAGAGCTTTTCTTTCACCTTGCTTCTCAGCTTAAACCATCGCGGGTGTTATTGACTGGCAAAGAATCTGCAGTATTCGCTGATTATCCTCTCAACCAAACCCCAATCAGAAATATTGACAAACACGCCCCATTGGGAGAATTTATTAAGCAATCCGAGAGCCTGGATGTGACCGGTGGGATGCGTTCAAAGGTGGCAGAGATGCAAGCCCTATGCAGACAATCAGAGCGCTCCAAGGTGGAAATCTTTTCAGCAAACAAGCCCGGGGAATTGCTTTCAGCCCTAAATGGATTACATTCAGGTACAATAATCTCCTAATCCTGCTCGTCACAAGCGAATGAAAGTTATATGGTAAAGGTTTTGTATGATTTATACACGACAACAACTTGAAGAATTTGAAGCCCAACAATTGGCTCCCTACGCTATCCTGAGCAAAAATTCGAAGGGGCGCAAGTTCCCGGAAGAAGAAGCCGATCTGCGAACGCGTTTTCAACGTGACCGTGAGCGTATCCTGCACACAACTGCATTCAGACGCCTGGAATATAAAACCCAGGTTTTCATTAATTCGGAAGGCGACTATTATCGCACCCGGCTCACCCATTCTCTCGAGGTGGCCCAGATTGGGCGGTCGATTGCCCGGTCATTAGGTGCGAATGAAGACCTGGTTGAAACAATTTGTCTTGCGCACGACCTCGGTCATCCGCCTTTTGGTCATTCTGGTGAAACTGCTCTCGCCAAGCTTATGAAAGACCATGATGGTTTCAATCACAACAACCAATCATTGCGAATTGTAAACTTTCTGGAAAACCGTTATCCAGACTTTCCCGGACTTAACCTCTCCTGGGAAGTGTTGGAAGGCATGGTAAAACACGAAACGGATTATGATCGGGCAGATGTCCAGGATTATGACCCTGATCTGCGCGGTCATCTTGAAGCCCAGATAGCTAACGTTGCAGATGAGTTGGCGTATACGTCACACGACCTTGATGATGGCTTGCGTTCGGGGATGATCTCCCCCTCTCAGTTGGATGGAATCGCCATTTGGGAGATTATAAACGAGAGTATTGGACGCCGTAAGACCGACACACTTGATGAATTGAGCAGACATCAAATCATCAGGCGCTTGATTAATTTTGAAATGACCGACCTGACCCAATCAATCGATCGATATCTGCGAAAGGCAAATGTCAAATCCTCTTTGGAGTTGCAGAAACTACCATATAATGTGGTCGGTTTCAGCGAAGATATGTATCGCCGAAACAGAGAACTGAAAGATTTCCTTTTTAACAACCTTTACCGGCACTACCGCGTGGTCCGCATGGCTGCTAAAGCAGAACAGATAATTACACAAATTTTTGAGATGTATCAATCCACTCCTGCGGCATTGCCACAAGCTGTTCAGGAGTTGTTCCCAGAACGAGGGTTGGAACGAACAATCTGTGATTATATTGCTGGTATGACCGATCGGTTTGCCATCGATGAATATCAACGCTTGTTTAATGTTGATGTATTACCTTAGAAAGTGAAATATGAATAAAACAATTTTTTTAACCCCTGCTGGGAAAAAACAACTCGAAACAGAATTGGAAGAGCTTAAAGGACCCAGACGAAAAGAAATTTCCCAGCGCCTAAAAAGCGCTATCGAGATGGGCGATCTCTCAGAAAACGCAGATTACAAAGCTGCCAAAGAAGACCAGGGCTTTCTGGAAGGCAGAATCATGGAAATCGAAGCTATCCTTTACCATGCTGAGGTGACAGACGGCAGTGAACTCGATAACTTTACCATCCAGATAGGTAATCGGGTCACAATCCAGGAGGAAGGCGAAAGTGAAGAAACCTGGACCCTTGTGGGGGCTGCTGAAGCTGATGTCATGAATCAGAAAATATCGTACCTGTCACCCATCGGTTCCTCGTTGATTGACAAAAAGGTAGGGGACTTCGCCGAGGTAACTCTTCCCAGCGGCATGAAAGTTATTTACAAAATTCTTAAAATTGAATAGCTAGATTTCTGGTTTAATTCTATCAGACTCCACTACTTTTAAAAAAACAAAACAGAGCGTCGTAATTAATTCCGACGCTCTGTTTTACGCAAATTTGTTTTACTTCCGGTAAACAGCTAGCTCGACAGTGTTTCTTTGGAAATAACTATCTTCTGGCAGAGGCAAATCTCCATAAGACACATCAACGATTCGTCCTTCCAGCCTGAGAGTTGCCGTCTCAAGGCGGAAGAGTTTCCCTTGTTCTGCCAAAATCGGTTCCCCGCGAATTTCCAATCTCGAGCGAATATCAGGGTCATTAAAAGCGTGTTTGCTCATGATTACCTTTGTGACGGTCTGAATATCATTTTTGTCAAAAAGCCATATATCGAAAGCGGATATTTTCTTTGGTTCTCCGACACCAATCAGATCCGAAATGCTGATTCCACATTCGCCCAAAAAAGCACCGTTGGGAGCGTCAAAAGTGAAGGATTCGTCGTATCGATCATCCCCGAACACATAGGTGGACATAAATTGGGCAATCGGTTTCTCTCCATTTCCATTGACATTACCATTGGTATTATTTGTGCCATTCGCGAAGATCGAAGTACGTTGAGCTGCCGGTTTTGGAGGTACAGCCGCCTGTACAACCTGTCGTTGAACGACTGGCGGAGTGTCCTGCCGTCGGACTGCCTGGGCGAGAGGTTGGTGCCCAGTATTGTTCTTACCCGAGGTTCCAAATGAGTAGTTGTTGGGACTAAACCCTTTTTCTCTGAAATAGAACCAATAAACAGCACCAGCGCCAATAATCAGCACTGCCAACAGACCCAACCCTAACCAAAGAAGAGAATTTGGTTTTTCTTTGGAATTACTATCATTCAGTGTGACCTGGGAACCATCATTCAAAGTGATCTGAGTTGCCGGCGAATTCGCTGAGGGTACAGATGTATTGATCGCTGTAGTATAGCGTTGGATTTGCTCGCTGTTTAAAAAACCTGGGTTGGTCACGAGCTCTGTCAAAGTTTCTTCAGCTTTATTACCCAGTTCGGTATATGCCTGCAGCGCTTTTGACCGGTCGCCTGTTAAGGTGAATGTCGTAATCGCATTCCGCAGATAATCGATACGCAAATCTGCTCTCAGATTTTCCGCAGACGCATCGGTCCACTGAACAGGGAAAATCACATAGGCAAAAAACAAACCTATGATCAGTCCTGTCAACCCTGCAGCGATAGCCAGGTTGCGGGGTTCCTGTAATTTTTCCCGGAGAAAGGATTTGATGTTATCCATATCTGCACCTCATTGTAAAACTTGATGTCAAAATTGGTGCATGTTTCATACCAGAGTCCTATTCGGGATCAGCCAACGGATATCTCTTGTTACACTCCACACATGCTGATGTATTATTGGGTTTTTCCACCAACACACCACAACAGCTTGGGCAACTCTTCCCGATCGGTTTATCCCAGGCGGAGAAATCACATTCAGGATAACGGGAACATCCATAAAACTTTCTGCCTCGTTTTGTGCGCTTTTCAACCACATCACCCTGCCCACATTTCGGACAAGTTACTCCAATTTTTTCTAACAATGGTTCTGTATAACGACATGCTGGAAAATTTGAACAACTGATAAATTTGCCGAATTTTCCGTTTCTGATAACCAGTTCTCCCCCGTCTTCCGGGCAGATTCTGCCGATTTTTTCGGGTTCAAGCTTGGTTCTTGGCATATGCTTGCGCGCATTTTCCAGTTCCACCGAAAATGGTGTGTAGAAATCACGGATAACCTCGCTCCAGGGAATATCTCCATCAGCTATTCTATCCAGCTCATCTTCCATTTTCGAGGTAAAACCAAGATCAACTACACCTGGGAAGTATTCAACCACAAGGTCGTTAACCAGGTAACCGATTTCAGTCGGATAAAGTCGTTTGTTCTCGCGGGTTACATATCCTCTGCTTTGAATAGTCGAAATGATAGGCGAATATGTCGACGGTCTGCCAATTCCGTTTTCTTCCAGTGCCTGGACCAAAGTTGCCTCCGAATAGCGAGGCGGTGGCTGTGTGAAATGTTGAGCCGGATCAAGGCGAACCAGGTTTTGCTTCTGACCGACACTCATAACTTCAAGAGGCAGATCAACATTTTCTTCTTCGCCATTTTCATCATCTGCTTTTTCATAACGGTACACTGCTTTAAAACCTGCGAACACTTCACGGGTGCCGCTTGAACGAAGCAGATAGCTATCAGAGACATCTTTCCCTTCAACCTCAACGGTTGTGATCTCCAGGACTGTCGGCTTCATCTGGCTCGCAACAAATCTTTGCCAAATTAGTCGATAGAGCAAGTATTGATCTCTTGTCAGATGATTCTTCAAGCTCTGAGGATCCCTGCTTACAGAGGTTGGACGTATTGCTTCATGTGCTTCCTGGGCAGATACAGACCGGGTGCGATATTGTGGAGGTGTTTCGGGCAAATAATCTTCACCGTAATTTTTGCTGATATACGAACGGGCTTCCCGGACTGATTCGGCGGATACCTGGACAGAGTCTGTACGCATGTATGTAATGAGACCAGTCTCTTCACTATTGCCAAGGTCGATACCTTCATACAACTGCTGTGCGAGAGCCATCGTTCGTTTCGTCTGAAAGCCTAATCGGCGCGAGGCTTCTTGTTGCAATGTACTGGTGATAAATGGTGCCCCTGGTCGAATGCTTTTATTACTCACATTGATCGCGTCTATTGAATAGGTCGCTTGTTCCATCTTTTCAACAAGAGTTTTTGCACTGTCTTCGTTTTTCAGACCCATGTTTACGGTTTGTCCGTTAACTTTAACCAGTTTTGCCAGGTATTCTTTATTGCTTCCGTCTGGATTCAACAAAGCATGTATAGACCAGTATTCCTGGGGATCAAATGCATCAATTTCACGTTCTCTCTCAACAACCAGGCGTAAAGCAACCGACTGGACTCTTCCCGCAGAAAGCCGCCCTTTCACTTTTGCCCATAAAATCGGGGATACGCTGTAACCTACCAGCCTGTCCAGAATTCTACGGGCTTGTTGAGCATCAACCAGGTCCATATCCAGTTTTCTTGGGTTGGCAAAGGCACTTGCAACCGCATCCCGGGTAATTTCATGAAACACAACACGGTCGATCTTAGCGGGGTCAATTTCAGCTGACTCCATCAAATGCCAGGCAATAGCTTCCCCCTCGCGGTCGGGGTCAGTTGCAAGGGTAACATGCTTGCTTTTGCCCGCCAGCTCTTTAATTTGCCTGACAACGTCTTTCTTTTCATTTGGGACGCGATACTTGGGTTCAAAATTATTTTCGACATCAACACTCAGTTGTGATTTCAACAAATCCCTGACATGTCCGACAGAAGCAACAACATCGTAATCTTTGCCCAAAAATCGGCCAATCGTCTTCGCTTTTGCCGGCGATTCCACGATTACCAGTGGCTTCCCTGAAGCACGGATTGTTTTGGCTGCCTTTCCTTTGTTTGAAGCTTTACCGGCCGGCTTCTTTTTCGACGTTTTCTTTCCAGCAGAGGTTTTTTTAACAGCAGGTTTCTCTGTGACATCGATGACAGGTTTTTCAAGACCGTCATGTGCAGCTGTATTCCCCATGCGATACATTTTGCTTCCACAAACGGGACAACTGCCGGTTGTCACCGGACCACCCCGGGCATTAAACCCTGCATGCGGATTCTCAATTTCACGTTTTTCTTTACATTTAAGACAATATGCTTCCATAATAATTACTCCCGGCTTCAGGCATTTCCACCCAGTCGGGCAATATCATACCATATTCAAAATTTTGTCAAGAAATATGCGTAGCGTGTTTAATCAGCCCCCAGACATTAATCTATCCAATATCCCAGTTTTGGATACGATGATATTCCATCCCCTTATCACGTTCGATGATCCCTTTTAACTCCATCATGGTCAGATCTGCAGTCAGTTTTTCAATCCCCATAGAAGTTTTGGCACATATCTCATCAATGTGCAGGCTCTCATTTCCAAGCACGCGAAGGATATTTGCCTCATTCGATGTCAGCACAATCCGATCACGTTTTGGTTTGACTGCTTCGCTTTGAAGATTTAACGCCTCGGCTATCATCGCAGGGTTGGTCATTGGCGTGGCACCTTCAGTAATAAGCTGATTTGTTCCCTTGCTCAATTGGGAGAGAACTGAACCTGGAACAGCATAAATATCCCGTCCTTGCTCCAGGGCAAATTTCGCGGTAATAAGCGCTCCGCTGCGTTCACCGGCTTCAATGACAACCGTTCCACGCGTTAGACCTGAGATAATACGATTTCGGGGCGGGAAGTTGATTCCATCCGGCTTGGTTCCCGGAGGATAATCGCTGATAATCGCTCCATTTTTTATGATTTCGTTCGCCAGCTGCCGGTGTTCGGGTGGATAAATCACATCAACTCCAGACCCTAAAACCGCCAGAGTTCGCCCTCCTGCTTCCAGGGCTGCCTTGTGCGCAATCCCATCTACTCCGCGTGCCAGTCCACTAACCACCGTAATTCCATTTCCAGCCAGGTATGCAGCAGTATCTTTTGTAATCTGCTTGCCATATTTTGTCACATTTCTTGTTCCAACAATGGCTATGGCAATATCATCAGAAGGAGTGATTGTGCCTTTAAAATAAAGAACTGGAGGAGGTTGCGAGATTTCTTGTAGATATTTTGGATAGGCAGAGGAATTCCAGGTCAGATACTCAATTCCTTTCCTGACCAGATCGGGTTGGATTCTATTCAAGTCCAGGGTAGATCGGGCTTCCAACACATAATCAGCCGCTTTTTCAGTCAATCCAGCAGTGATCAATTCAACTTTGTCTGCTGTCCATGCTCTGGAAAGCTCACCGAAAAAGTCGAGTAGTTTACGAAATCGAACTGCCCCTATTCCGCGGACAGTGCTGAAAGCAAGCCAATAAATTTCTTCGTTGTTCAATCACGCAATCCTTCTAAAAGTTCGACAAACATAGTCTCATCTTCCAGGTTAATTTCTTTAATCACATCTGGGATTGCAGGGAACAATAACTCTCTTCCATCCGCCTGCTGAACCACATAGACATCATTCGCACCGGTCTCCATGATCTCCGTCAGCTCTCCCAAAAATTCCTGTCCTTCCCAAACTTTCAAACCAATCAGCTGGTGATGATAAAACTGACCTTCAGGCAGCTTTGGTAAGTTGCGTGTTTTAGTAAACATTTCATAGTTGGTAAGTTCTGAGGCATCTTCCGGGTTTTCTATACCAGCAAACCTTATTAAAAGCAGATTTGCTTTCTTGCGAATCGAAGCAATGATCATCTCGTTCTTTGCTTCGCCAAGGTAAACACCTTTCCCAACGCGAATCCTCTCCGGAAACTGGGTGTGGACCCGCATTGCGATTTCTCCCTTTACTCCATGGGTCTTTTGAAGCTTTCCGATTAATAAGTAAGCAGGCTCGTTTTTCGATGACGAGCCTGCAGCTTTTTTGTTTTGATCATCCATGGCTGGATTAGGCACGGTCAATAACATCCATTTCGACCTGTTTACCATTTCTGGCTGCTACAACCCTGAGGATTGCACGCATGGAATTGGCAACCCTACCTTGCTTGCCGATTACCCGACCGATATCTTCAGGGTGAACATACAGATCTAAATGCACAACCTTACCATTGACGTGTTCCTCAACAGTGACATCGTCAGGATTATTGACGATAGATTTCGCCAGATATTCCAACAGACTGTAGAGGTTATTTTCTGACATGTTATTTACCTTATTTCAGAACTATTTAGCTTTGACTTTATCAGCACGAGCCTTATAAACTTTTTCGGCTTCTTCGATCAAAACCTTTTGATCTTCTCCAGCTTTGAAACGTTCGAATCGTTCATCTAACTTAACAACCTTGAAGAGTTTTTGAACTGAATCAGAGGGCTGCGCGCCTACACTTAACCAATGATAGATTCTTTCTTCCTTAAACTCGATTGTTCCCGGTTCTGTACGGGGATTGTACGAACCAACTATTTCAATGAACCGACCGTCACGCGGACTTTCCTTATCAGCAACCACCACGCGATAGTGAGGTTGATGGGTTGATCCAACCCTGCGTAAGCGAATACGTACCATCTTAAAAATTGCTCCTTATTTTCTATTCAAAAAAAATTAATTCGGCTTCTGTCTAAGGTTGAGAGATGCTGAAGGAGCATATCCTTATCCAAATCCGCAATTATCCAAATAACCTGTTAATATTACCACGACCACCTGATTTTTGAAAAGACTTCATCACACGTTGAATATCTCTGAATTGTTTCATTAGTCGATTAACGTCCTGAACTTCTTTTCCACAACCAGCAGCAATTCTGCGTCGCCGGCTCGCGTTAAGAAGTTTTGGGTCTCGTCTTTCTGCCGGGGTCATTGAATCAATGATTGCTTCTACAGATTTTAACTGATCTTCGGCTTCATTTGGGTCCACATTCTTTGCGACAGCCCCTAATTGACCAGGCAGCATGCCAAACAATTGCGAGATCGGACCCATTTTTTTCATTTGCCGCAGTTGTTTTGCAAAATCTTCGAGGGTAAACTGCCCTGCCAGCATCCGCTCAGCCTCTTTGGCATCGATCTCACCGGTATAAGCGGCTTCAGCTTTTTCGATCAATCCAAGAATATCGCCCATCCCTAATATTCTGTTAGAAATCCGGGTCGGGTCAAAAACTTCCAATGCATCCAGTCCTTCACCGGTTCCCAGGAATTTGATCGGAATTCCGGTTACCTCACGAATTGAAATTGCTGCTCCACCCCTGGCATCACCATCGATCTTAGTAAAGACTAAACCCGAGACAGGTATAACAGAATGAAATCCTTTTGCTACATTCAGGGCTTCCTGGCCGATCATCGAGTCTACCACCAGCAATATCTCATTGCTCGGGACTGCTTGTTGGATGCCATTAAGTTCATCCATCAAATCGTCATCAAGCTGCGAACGCCCGGCAGTGTCGATAATCAACACGCTGTGCCCACCTTTTCGGGCTGACTGCCAGGCTTCTTTGGCAATCTGAACTGGTTTTGCTCCTGGGAGGGTAAAAACAGGGATTTCAATGCGCTCCCCCAGGGTTTGAAGTTGTTTGATCGCAGCTGGTCGGTATATGTCTGCTGCCACCAGCATAACCCGCTCGCCGGCTGAACGTAATCGCCTGGCGATTTTTGCGGCTGCTGTTGTTTTGCCTGAACCTTGCAGCCCAACCAACATGATTACGTGAGGTTTTTCGCCTTTCAAATTGAGCTCAACAGGCTTACCAAGTGTGTTGATTAACTCATCATTAACTATCTTGATCACTTGTTGTGCTGGGTTGAGCGCTTTAGATACCTCAACGCCTATTGAGCGTTCTTTCACCCGGTTGGTAAATGAGCGAACTACAGCATAATTGACGTCGGCTTCGAGCAGCGCAAGTTTAACCTCGCGCATGGCAAGATCAACATCTTCTTCGCTCAATTTTCCACGCCGTTTCAGGTTGTCAAAAACAGCGGTAAGTTTTTCAGACAGGTTCTCAAACATTAGTCA
>CAZMZQ010000037.1:6203-11806 GCA_964570745.1 uncultured Anaerolineaceae bacterium | reverse complement strand
TGATTGGGACCCGCCCGTACGGTTGTATATATGGTGGGAATTTGCGGAAGGGGTCATACCTTGCTGAGCAGGCACAGGGCACCTACTCCCCTGCGCTTCGCTACGGGGATCTTCGACCTTCGGCTGGGGTGGTCATTAGCGCGGCCTGCCCCAGAAGCGCAGCGACCGAAGCAATCTGTAGTTTATTGGTATGGACAAAAGATTAAAGGCAGACTGCCACGCCCCCTTATTGTGATTCATAATTTCCTGCCATTCGTATAACGGGGGCTCGCAGTGACGGGGGGAGCAGCAAAGGTTGATATTCCTGGATGCTACCGGCCGTTTCCGGCTTGGTATAATAAATAAACTATAAAAAAAAGAGGTTGGTTAATGAAAATCATCGAATGCATTCCTAATTTTTCTGACGCAAGGAGACCCGAGGTTATTGAGGCAATTATCAACGCTGTGGCACAAGTGCCCAACGTGCACGTCCTCGACCGGCATTCTGACATGGATCATAATCGAACTGTGCTGACTTTCATTGGTGATCCTGCTGGTGTTGAAGAAGCAGCATACCAAGGTATTGCTAAAGCAGCTGAACTGATCGATCTCAACCAACACCAGGGCGAACATCCCCGTCTGGGTGCTGCTGATGTGGTTCCATTTGTGCCTATAACCGACGTTACCATGCAGGAATGTGTCGAGATTTCCCGCCGACTCGGCAAGCGCGTAGCTGACAACCTGGGAATTCCAGTCTATCTCTATGAAGAGGCAGCTGTCCGACCGGATCGGAAAAATTTGGAAGATATTCGGCGTGGTGAATATGAAGGGATCAAAGAAAGCATTGCGACAGATCCCTACCGCGAACCAGATTACGGTCCAAAAGTAATGGGACCCGCTGGCGGAGTTGTCATTGGTGCACGTGAACCTCTAATCGCCTATAACATCTTTTTAAACACCCCTGATGTAAGCATCGCTGAAAAAATAGCACGCAGGGTTCGCAATTCTTCCGGCGGCTTCCATTTCGTGAAGGGTATGGGTGTTCTCGTGGACGGCTTATCCCAGGTTTCGATGAACCTGACCAACTATCGCCGCTCTCCAATGGCGCAAGTAACCGAATTTGTCCGCCGTGAAGCCCAGCGTTATGGTGTGGGCATCCACCATTCAGAGATAGTCGGGTTGGTGCCAAGCCGAGCTATCATAAATGCGGGTCGTTACTATTTACAGCTGGATGGCTTCGACCATGATCAGCTGCTTGAGAATCGCTTGTTTTCAGAGCAACAAGGGCAGGCTGAATCCAGCCAAGTCGGCTTTCATGACCAGGTCGCTGAAGGTACAACTGCTCCTGGAGGCGGCTCTGTGGCAGCACATGTTGGTGCTCTTGGGGCAGCTCTGGCGGTAATGGTTGCGCGTTTAACAACCGGCAAAGCCAAGTATAAAGACGTAGAAGAGGAATGCTGGCAAGCGATTGAAAAAGGTGAAGAACTTCGTAAAGATCTCACCGATGCAGTGGAGCTGGATGCAAAATCCTTCGAAGGTATCATCGTTGCCCGGCGTTTACCGCGTGACAGCGATGAAAACATAAAAATCCGTGAAAATGCGATCATGGAAGCCAGTTTTACCGCTGCTGCAGT
Organism: uncultured Anaerolineaceae bacterium; assembly: GCA_964570745.1. Lineage (GTDB taxonomy): Bacteria > Chloroflexota > Anaerolineae > Anaerolineales > Anaerolineaceae > Mesolinea. The sequence continues at coordinate 10,193 of CAZMZQ010000037.1, read as the reverse complement.
GCCTCTTCAAACTGCTGAAATGTGCCTGCAAGTAATGGAATTGGCCTGTCGGATGGCCGAAATTGGTAACCTGAGCGCCATTTCTGATGCTGCTTCTGGCGTATACCAGGCAAAAGCAGGGTTGGAAGCCGCCTATTTAAATGTCGAGATTAACCTGCTGGGTTATGAACAAGAAAGCCAGGCGATCAGTTTACTGCAACGAGCAAAGGTGCTGCGAAAAGAAGCCGAAGAGATCATACCTAAACTGCGCTCGCTCCTGGAGGATCGGGCTGGGCTATAGGTCTGGACCCCGATCACTTACATGGCTGAAATTGTCGTCATCGGCTCAGGAAACCCAAGCAAACTCCAGGCAGTTAGGCAGGGTTTTCTGGCTGTATTTCCAGAGAAGGAATTTGTCTTTCTGCCTGCAGAAGTCAGTTCGCAGGTATCCAATCAACCAATGGGCGACCAGGAAACACTAAACGGTGCCCGAAATCGGGCAACGAATGCCCGGGAAGCTTGCCCGAGGGCTGACTATTGGGTCGGACTTGAAGGTGGGTTAATGAGCCTGGATGGGGTTGACCAACCCCTGGCTGCCTACAGTTGGGTATCTATTCTTGGGGTACAAAATGTAGGTTATGCCCGTTCTGCTTCCTACATTCTGCCAGAGAAAATTGCCGCTTTCATCCGTGCAGGTATGGAGCAGGGTGAGGCAGATGACCTGGTATTCGGGCAAGAGAACAGCAAACATAGCAGTGGTGGGGTTGGCTTGCTCACCAACGATCTGATCACACGGGCTGAGCTCTATGCCATGGCGGTTAAGCTCGCCTTGATCCCGTTTATCCAAGAAGATCTGTACCCTGCAGCTGGGAGAATCAATCAATAATGAAACCATTCTGGAAAGAAAAAACCTTTGAACAAATGAGCCATGAAGAATGGGAATCCTTGTGTGACGGCTGTGCAAAATGCTGCCTTATCAAGCTGCGTGACCCCGAAACCCAGGTGGTCAAGTTTACAAATGTGGTCTGCCGCTACCTCGACTTGCAAACCTGCCAGTGCAGCGATTATCCCAATCGGCATAGAAATGTACCTGAGTGCATTTTGCTGACCCCGGAGTTAGCCCGGCATTTGGATTGGCTCCCCAAAACTTGTGCCTATCGTTTGGTTGCTGAAGGGCAAGATCTGCCATGGTGGCATCCTCTCAAGACTAAGGATCAAAATTCACCTCTACGAGCAGGCGGAACGGTTTTTGGCAAGGTGGTAAGCGAAACAGAAGTCGATGAATACGATCTTGAGGATATGGTTGTCAGTTGGTTTGATTAAAAAGGTGGATCGTTTTGGAGTTTCTCGCGGTGGCGAGCGATACAAGTGTCACTGCGAGACCCTTTACCAACTAAGCAGTGTATCTGGTCAAGCTATAAGCTGTGAAGATCAAGGGTAAGCGGAGGGGGTAAGTACTGTTCGCTTTGCTTCCAGCATCATGACCCCCACTCCCCTGCGCTTTGTTTCGTGGATCTTTGACGAACGGCTGGGACCTGTGCCCGCGAAGCAGGGTATTTAGTCCAGCGCAGCGCTACGAATGACAGGAGGGTGGAAGTCATCCAATAAAAAAGCAAGTTTAGGAATTCATTTGGGAATTCGCTGATTTTACGTTAGAATAAAACAAAGATTAAATTCTGGTGGTGGCATATGGCGCAATTTGAAACCGAAGTTACGCGGATGGTCCTTGCGGTGGTTCATTCTCAGGATAGTGACGTTGTTCAGCTGGCATTAGACCAAGAAGGTGTTTCTTACACCAGGTTCCCCAGTACCGGTGGCTTTCTGCTCGAAAAAAATGTCACATTTTTGATTGCGACTGATAAACCGAACACGGTGAAAATTGTTGAACTTCTTTCCGCAGCCGCAAAAAAGCGAATCAGCTACGTAGCTGCCACCATGGATTACACCCCATTCCCCATGGTGATTCCTGCTGAAACTATGGTTGGCGGTGTAACCATCTTCATCTTGAGAGTAGATCATTTCGAGGAGTATTAATATGAAATTGATTATGGCGATTATCAATGATGCAGACAATGACCTCGTCTCCAAGAAACTCACCGATGAAAGGTATCGAGTCACTTTTATCGCCTCTACCGGGGGTTTCTTTCGCAGTGGTCGCAGCACCCTCATCATTGGTGTCGATGACGACCGGGTTGAAAAAGCGCTTCAACTGATCAAAGAAAACACAACCGTCCCTGACCATGAGGAAGAAAAACGGGCAACCGTTTTTGTGTTGGATGTTGAAGGCTTTAGTCAGCTCTGATATTTTCAAAAGTTATAAATTAATATAATCTTAACAGACAAGGTGTTCACAACCAGTTTTTTTGTTTTCAAAGGCTTATAATTAAGAGACACAAAGATTCGGATTGAAAGAGGTGATGTTCATCATGGTAAATTTTGGTAAAGCATTTACGTATATTTTTGAAGATGAAAATTGGTTTGATAAATTGATCGTACCTGTATTAGTTAGCCTTATTCCGGTTGTTGGTACGATGGCATTTTTGGGATACACTTTGCGGACTGCTAAAAATGTTGCATATAATGAAGCCCGACCCCTACCAGTCTTTTCGTTCAGCGAAGATCTGAGGCGGGGCTTTCGATATTTCCTGGTTCGACTGGTTTATTCACTTCCAATCATGATTGTAGCTGGAGTGATGTCAATTCCTCTGTTTATGATTGATAATAACAACAGCATCGGTATCATCGCAGTTGTTTTTATTATCTTTGGAAGTCTGATAATCGTGGCATTCAGCTTATTCATAGCATTTTTGCAACCAATCGCGATGGCAAACTTCGCAGTGAAAGATACATTCTCCTCAGCTTTTGAGTGGGGTAACTTCTTCAGACGGTTGCGTAATAACTTCCCTGCGTGGTTATTGGTGTTGGCCGGTGGATTAATTTCCGGTTTTATCGCGCCTTTAGGAAGTGTTTTATTGATAATCGGGGCTGTCATCACCAGCTCATATAGTCAGTTGATGATTGCTCATCTTGCCGGACAGGCATACACTGCATCAGAATCACAACAATAAGGTACACACAACGTAAAAAGCGAGGAACTAACCTCGCTTTTTTATTCGGAAAATTCCTCGACGTGATAACGGGACACTTCAATTTTCTTGTGTTCCCAAAAATCAGGACTACAGCCCATCTTGCGGCACAATTGAGAAAGGAACTGTTTTGGATCCGGAAGTTCATTCCAAACCTGAGGCAAAAAGGTTGCCCTGCGGCTTCCTTCTGAGATGATAACGCCGTCTTGTCCTGGTTTTAACAACGTCAGCAGATCTAAGGGGTGTTCGTAATCTACTGGTTGGGGTACAGATAATCTTGAGACTTCAATTGTTATCCGTGTCAACTCATCGGGTCTTACCGGGCTGAAGCGAGGGTCCTGACTGGCTGCCTGTACAGCCCTTTTTTGGACATCTATTATCAAAGGTTGATAGGCTTCCAGGGTGCCGATACATCCGCGCAGGTTACCGTCAATCGTCAGGGTGACAAAACTGGCTCCGTTTTGGTTCAGAACATCACTATACTGCAGGAGGTCAAGCTTTGATAAAGGTTTATTCAACGCGGTAGCGTTGACTGCCTCACGTGCAATGGTTAGCAATTGTTTTTGTTCATTCAGACTGAGTTTTGCTGGCATAGGATTTGCACCATTCCTTGATAGAACAACTTATTTAAACTCTATTATACGAATAATACACAAATTTGCCTAATAAATTTGTAAACAGGAACAATTATGTCAAAGCAGATGCATCAAATGGACGACGATGAAAATCCCGGGACAGGAAATTTCTGGCAACTCGATCGGGGTGGAAATGAGCCTGCACAAGTTTCTGATAGGCCTTTTTCCGAGGGTTCTTCAGACAGGGGATGGGGATCGGGAAACTCAGAAGACGGAATGGGAAAGAACAATCCTTTCGAAAACTGGCGAGTTAAATCTGAAACCAATAGTTATCAACCACCTCAAAAGGC
>CAZMZQ010000037.1:0-6103 GCA_964570745.1 uncultured Anaerolineaceae bacterium | reverse complement strand
GTGGTTGGTCATCGGGGGCATGATAGCGGTGCAGTATGTGCCAATGGGCTAACCGAGCTTGAAATTAACAGCAATGTTGCCACTTATGTTCAGCAAAAGCTTATTGATGCCGGCTATGAGGTGGAGCTTTTGGATGAATTCGATGCGAGGCTGAAAAACTACCAGGCAGGTTTGCTCCTTTCAATCCATTCGGATTCTTGTGACTATATTAATGATTCAGCAACGGGCTTCAAGGTCGCGGCTGCCTTTTCCCAAAAGGCTGACCAAAGCTCTTCAAGATTGGTGCAATGCTTGTCGGATCGGTATGCGAATATCACTGGTTTAAGGTATCATTACCAGTCAGTGACCACGGATATGACGGACTATCATGTGTTCGATGAAATCAACCCCTACACCACAGCGGGAATCATCGAAGTGGGTTTCATGAACCTGGACCAGGAGATCCTGACTACCCGTCCTGATCTTTTGGCGGAAGGAATTGCCCAAGGGATCTATTGTTACATGAATAAAGAAGAGACGAAGGAGCCCTGATCGGCAAATAAGATCAATGACCGGGCAAGAAGAGCAAATCAACGACCTGATTATTCAGGCAAAAAAAGCAATTTTGGATGGCGATATTGCAAGTGCAAAAAAACTTGCGGACCAGGTGTTGGAGGAAAACCCGCACAATATTGACGCAAAGTTGATTTTGGCGGGGCTGTCTGCGCCGGATGAAAGTGCGCGCCTGATACGTGACGTTTTGGAAAAAGACCCCCATAACCCTGTGGCTCAAAAAGCTGTGGTTTGGGCTGGCAAACGTATGCGCAGAGAGACGGCTGATCAATGGACAAAAGAAATAACCCAACCTATTGAGCTACCTCCAGCAGAGGCAGTGCCAGTCACAGAAAAAACACTCATGCCTGCCCCAAAACGTCGTTTTGGTTGGTTGCTCACCTCATTATTGCTGGCAGCGTTGGTAGTTTTTAGCTTATATTCGATCGGGATTATCCCCGATAAACCTGTGGCTGGGCAGCAGTTTTTGATTAAAAATGAAGGCACAGGGCTGGTAAAACCCAGTCTGACCCCAACCGATACGGCCATTCCGACCACCACCTCTACATTCACTCCAACTCCAACTGCGACCAATACAGAGACCCCCACACCTACTCAAACAGCAACACCAACTGAAGAAATTCCACCTATTGTTGATATTACGCCCTGGGCATACGAACCTGAGACTGATAACCCGGTTGTTGTTGAACCGCTGGGTGAAAAATGGATTGATATCAACCTTTCTGAGCAGAAACTGTATGCTTTTGAAGGAGAAACGATGGTGGCATCATTTTGGGTGTCGACGGGCTTACCTAATACGCCGACTGTGACAGGAACTTACTATGTATGGGTTAAATTACGATATGACGATATGGCTGGTCCGGGTTATTATTTGCCTGATGTGCCTTATGTCATGTATTTTTATAAAGGATATGGAATTCACGGAACCTATTGGCATAATAACTTTGGTACACCCATGAGCTATGGTTGTGTGAATATGGAAACCAGTGAAGCCGGTTGGTTGTACAACTGGGCTTTTGTTGGAATCCCAGTTAACGTACACTATTAGAATGAAAAAAATAGAACTAACACGCAGAGACTTTATGAAGTCGGTAGGGTTGGGCACGTTTGGGCTGCTTATGCACAAACCCCAGCCTGTTTCCGCAGCATTGTTTTCCTGGAGACCAGATGAACGTTTAGGTCGTATCTTGCGTTATAAACTCCAGGTAAAAAAAGAACCAAACCATTTGAGTGATACGCTGGGTATGCTCGAATATGATGAGGTTTTGCCAATTTCCCGACTGGTTTACACCAAAGATGTGTGGGGGAAAAATATTGGCTGGTATGAGATTGGACCTGGTCAATACCTTGAAGCCGCTTGGGTTCAACCCGTATATAACCGACCAAATCCAATTGATAAAGAACCAATTCCGGAAGAAGGTTGTGTCGGTGAAATTACTGTTCCACTTGTACCAGTGTATAACAAACCAGGTGTTCGCAATATTCATCGAACTTTTTACTATGAAAACATTTTTTGGATCAAAGATAAGACAACCGATGAAAACGGATTCCCCTGGTATGAACTATGGGACGACCTGAGTGGAGTTTCGTACTTTATTCGGCAGCAAACGATGCGCCGCGTCACTCCGGAGGAAGTATTGCCGGTTAGACCAGAAATCCCAATGGATCAAAAACGGATTGTGCTTGAGCTGGGACCACAAATTGTCAGGGCATATGAATTTAACAAAGCCGTTTGGGAAGCACCGGTTTCGTCTGGTCTGATCGATGGATCGACACCTGTTGGGCGTTGGATGACACATCGCAAACGCCCTTGCAGACGAATGGTTAATGAACCAGGCAATCCGAATATTTATGATCTGCCCGGGGTTCCTTGGGTTACTTATATTACGCTCGATGGTGTGGCGTTTCATGGCGCTTACTGGCATGCCAACTGGGGTAACGTGATGAGCAACGGATGTATTAACATGAAACCAGCCGACGCCAAGTGGCTATATCGCTGGACAAATCCTAATGTACCCTTTAATCAGTTTTTTTATACTGAACCTGAAGGAACACGTGTGGATGTTGTAACCGGTTATGGTGACACTCCCCGCAGTTGACGTTAATCAAACGCTTATACTGTTCCGCTATAATGTAATCAAACGATATAAAAGGAAGGTATGCCTGTGAAAAAGGCGATTTTTGAAGGTTTGGTTTACGATATAGAATCCCGGCTTTTACCGGTAGTCTATGTTGGAAATGAACCAACTTATGTACACGATGATAATGGATTCGAACGCCATATTTCTGCCGAAGATATAGATCTTCAAGTATGGCAGCATCTCTCTGCCGGTATTCAGGGCAACGAAGAGTTTCTGAGCGAACAAACAGCTAAAATGCTTGGACAGGAAGATATTTTCTCAATAGCTGTCATTCGAAGTCAACTTGAAAACCAAGACAAACAATTTACCGAACTTCAGGAAAATGGATTCCCTCAGGATTTACGCATGTATTTAAGTATGGTTGGTTTTCAAATTGTGGTAAACCATCGCGGGGAAGTACTCGAAGTTAAACAACCTGCGGTAACGGGAGAAGATGAGGAATAAAGTTTCGAAAGCACTTTGTTTTTACATCTTACCGCTGATAGAATAGAGTTAATGATGATGTCGCAAGCCAACATAATTGATGTGAGTGAAGAGACCTTCGAGTTTGAAGTGGTCAACTACTCTGGTCTCACGCCAGTTGTAGTGGATCTTTGGGCACCCTGGTGTATCCCATGCCGTGTGCAATCCCAGACCTTAGCTCAACTTGCAACCGAGGCAGATGGAAGCTTCCGTCTGGCGCGCATAAACGTTGACGAGCAAGTCAAGCTCGCTGAGCGTTTGAAAGTAAACAATTTGCCTGGCTTGAAAGCCTTTGTGGATGGGCGAATGATTGCTGAATATACAGGCGTGCTCTCTGAAAAGAATTTGCGCATGTTTGTGGACCGGATTATGCCGAAGACCGGAGGCTTGTTGCTTGCAAAGGGCAAAAGTTTGATTTTATTAGGAGAATTTGCTGAAGCTGAAGAGGTTTTGGAACGTTTTATCGTTGAAAGCCATGGTGAACCGGCAGGAATGCTGGCTTATGCACGCGCTCTGTTGTTCCAGGGCAAGGCAGGTCCGGCTTTGGACATTTTTAACCATTTTCCGATCAGCGCTGAATCTGAGACAGTTGCTTTATTAAAACCTGTTGCTGAAGCGTACCTGATGCCGGATCTGGATCGATTAATTCTCGAAGACCCTTTGGAAAACGCCTACCGCAATGCGATCCGAATGGCGAAAAAGGGCAAAATATTGATTTCGCTTGATGGATTGATTGGAATTTTGAAAAGAGATAAACACTTCCGCGGCAACCAGGTGAAAACTGTCTACCTGGGTTTGCTTGAATTGCTCAGTGACGACTATCCCGAAATTCGCCAATATCGCTCCGACCTCAGCAGCGTGTTGTTTTAATAAAAGCAGCTGAGTATTGCAAAGGGGGTGTAGTAGTCTGATCAACCACCGGCATCATATTGCGACACCAGGGACATTCGGGAAATTCAAAAATGAGCACGCCCGTGCCCGACTCGAGCAGCTGGAGAGCGTCTTCTTCGTTAATCGGTACAAAAAGGCTGTCCTCCGAGACATGGACTTCCATATAAGGCTGACCATTGGCGGCAGTTTGACCGTTGAGGGCTTCGAAAGCGTTTTTGACGCTTTGATCCTTTACTGGAAGTTCCGTTGCGGGAAGAGCCAGTTGCTGGGTGCAAGCGACCAGGGACATAAGTACGAGCATGAGGCTGATTATTGTTTTCATGTGTTTTTCCTAACCAAAAAATTTCATCACATGAAATTCAAGAATTCGCTAATTTCAGCTTAAGAAATTAGCGAATAATTTTTTACCTCAAATGTCGGCGTCTCTTGCAAAAGCCTCATTACCCATCGGGGCAATTGTTACAAAAAGCCGCAAAGTGCCTTCGCCTTGATTGACAACTTGCATCTTCTCACTGCCTTCAACCTTCATCAACTCGCCCGGTTCGAGAGCAGTTTCCAAGCCATCGGTGATAACCACAGCCCTGCCATCCAAAATCTGGAGCAGCAGGCTGACTTCGCCATGCGTATGCCCGGGCAGCATTTCACCTTTGGCGATATTGAGAATGAAGGCGATTACTTTCTCATCTTTGAAAATCACGCGTTTGGCAATTTTGTTCTCGGGTGTCTGGAAAAAATCTTTGAAATTAAATATTTGCATGTTTTTTCTCCTTTAATGCTTTTACAAAGCTTATTTGCATGATTATAACGAAGGAAGCCAGCAGGGCCTAAACTTTGTAGGCACAAAACAACATGTCTATCTTAGCTCAGGTTCGGGATTTAGAATCCATAATGAATCCGCAAAAACCTTACATAAAAATTGTAAACGTGTAATTTATAAACAGGGGGCAGGTCCCAATCGTAAGCGCAAGATAATCGCCCAAATCGTCGGACCTGCCCTGTTCAAATATTGCGGAAATCTCCTTGAAATGCACGTTGGGTTAATGATACGGGGCGGGTTTGACGGATTGGTTGAGGTTAGAATGCTCACGTACTGAACCTGCCCGTACCAAATAGGATTATAGACAGATTGCCACGCCGTTTTGCCAAAGTGGATAATCTCTGCATCTGAAAAGCATAATGGCAAAACGGCTAATGACGTCCCCCTTACGCCTGTCATTCTGAGCAAAGCGAAGAATCTTGTCTTATGTAGGTTTAGATCCTTCGCAAAAGAGGCTCAGGATGACAGTTATTATCCATTCACAACCCAGCGACTTGACCAGATACCCTGCTTCGCGGGCACAGGGTCCCAGCTGTACGGAGGGGGTTTGTCTCCCTCCGCAAGAAGGTGAAATAACCAACGCAGCGAAGCAATCTCGGCAAATAGAACAGGCGGCGAATGCCTGATGATAACAACCTGAGAGAGATCGCTTCGCAAAAGAGCCTTGCGATGACGTCCCCCTCACCCTAGTCACTACGAGACCCTTTGCCAGTAAACCTTGTTGAAAAAATGATCCACAACAAAAGGAACCGGTTATCAAAACCAGCTCCTTTTGTTTGTTGAAACTTATTCTTTTTTACGAAATGTTATTCTGCTTTTTTCTTACCAATGTTCAGCAGGGCGTTCAGGACGATGCCAAAGATCGAGGCAGTGGCAAGAGCAGGCAGCTGCATTCCAAAGAACGGAATCATACCACCGAAGGTATAGTGACCGCCGAGTGCGATAACCATAATGGTGGCGATGACAGCGATGTTCTTGGCGCTGAACATGTCGACTTTCTTGTCGATCATGATGGCGATACCCTGGGCAGCGATGGCGCCGAACAGGTAAATTTCCAAACCACCAATAACACTTAGAGGGATGGAATAAATTCCCTTCACGAGGGGTGTGAAGCAGGCGATGATCATGGCGATTGTTGCAGCGGCAATGAGGACAGGTACCGAGAACACGCGGGTAATTGCCATTGCACTGATGTTTTCACCATAGTTGGTTCCAGCAGGACCGCCCATGAAACCAGCGA
>CAZMZQ010000036.1:5724-12117 GCA_964570745.1 uncultured Anaerolineaceae bacterium | reverse complement strand
TTCGGCATGCTGGAGGGAGTTGATCGTCCCTGTCTGACGGTCGTTTTCCCGGTGGAGGGAGGCAAGTGCGTGATCGCTGACATCGGTGCGAATGCTGAGGTACGCCCTGAATTTTTGGTGCAATTTGGGCGTATGGCGAGCGTTTATTCCCGATATATGCTCGGAGTGGCGAACCCCAGAGTTGGGTTGATTTCCAACGGCGAAGAGGAAGGAAAAGGCAATGAGCTGACCAGGCAGGCAGGACCGTTGATGGCTGCCGGGGTGCCCAATTTTGTTGGCAACATCGAAGGCAAGGAACTGTTTGGCGGCGAGGTGGATGTAGCAATTACGGACGGTTTCACAGGGAATGTGCTGTTAAAATCAGTCGAAGCTGTTGCAAAGATGTTGATGGGTACAATAAAGACGGAATTGCTTTCGAGCACCCGTACAAAGTTGGGAGCTTTGTTAGCCAAACCGGCATTTGACAATGTGCGAAAAATCCTGGACCCTGCGGAAGTCGGTTCGGCACCGCTTTTGGGACTAAACGGATTGGTATTCGTTGGTCATGGGCGCTCAGATACCCGAGCGGTGGTGAGTTCTATAGAAAGAGCCTACAATGCAGTACAATCAGAACTGTTAAAAAATTTACGGAATGCTTTGCAACCAACGGAGTAACTAATAATGAAGTTAATTACCAACGAGAAATATATTAAGAAAAACAAGAACATCGGTATGGCATTATTTATTTCCACCATCGCAGTATTAGGTGTGTCTGCCTATTTTGCTTTAACTGGAGATATGACCAAGGTGCTTTATTCCTGGCTTGGAATGTTTGTTGGCTTTTCTCTTACGAGGGTCAGTATGTATTACATGAACCGCTTTGGAAGAGAGCCTCGTTACGATGAAGTTCTCGCAGACGTGTTTGGTAAACTCAGACATGAGTATACTTTTTTTGCGTATTCAAGCCCTGTACCTTATCTGCTTTTGGGACCCTGCCGACTGTGGCTGCCAATCCTTGTTACCAGTTCCGGGACGATTTCCTATGAGAATGGGAAATGGAAACACTCTGGCGTTGGAATGATCAAACGATTTCTCGGACAGGAGTCAACGGTCAACCCCGAACGTGAGGTTGCTGATGCTTCAAATGACATCCACAAACAGCTGACAAAAGCCGGTATTCCGGTCGAAGAACAACCAAAGTTACAGCCAATTCTGATCGTACTCCTGGCATCAACCAAACTGGGAGACCTCGAAGAAGCGCCCTATCAAGTCGTCCCTTTGCCAGAACTCAAACGCTTCATCCGACGAGAAGACCGGGAAAATTGCGAGATAGAAATTAGTAAAGAAGACGCTGAAAAACTGACAAAGGCACTTTCGACCGTTGCTGTTGATTAGATAAAAAGCAAAGGACGAGTTATGAAAACCCGTCCTTTTAAATTCGTTTGGTTAAAGAAAACACCTGGCGTAAACTACTATTGAGTTTTTCCGGGTGTTTCTTTTGTCAGTTTTGTATATTCAAGCAGCTTTTTTACTTCAAGGTCAGTGAGGTAACGCCATTCACCGGAGCGCAATTTTCCAAGTTTTAATGGACCTATGCGCACGCGTTTAATTTTGTTTACCGGCAGCCCAATCCTGGAACCAACCTTGCGGATCTGTCGTTTTTTGCCCTCTTTCATGATGATACGCAGCCAGGTTCCGTTATTGGCATTGTTCATCACTTCCACCTTCGCTGGCAAAGTGCGGTAGCCATCTTCCATGACAACACCACGGCGCCAGATCGCCAACTGTTCATTGTCTGGTTCGGTGATCACGAATACTTCGTATTCTTTTTCGTGTTCATAACGAGGATGGGTGAGGCGGTTTGCCATTTTGCCATCATTGGTCATTAATATCAGACCTTCGCTATCCAGGTCGAGCCGACCAACCGCGAACAAGGGTTCTGAGATTCCGATAAGATCGTTGACTGTCGGTCGAGGATGATTCAGGTCGATGTCCGAGAGATAACCTTTAGGTTTATTCAAAGCAATATAGATTTTATCGATCGTCTTGCGAATAAGTTTTCCATCCACAGAGATTGAATCTTTGGAAGCATCTGCCTGGTCACCCAGGTGGATCACCCTTCCATTGACTTTGACTTTGCCCGCTTCAATCAGCTTTTCACAGGCTCGTCTTGAACCGTATCCAGCAGCTGCAAGGATTTTTTGTACTCGTTCTTCGGCCATTAATCTTTTAACAACTTTCTGTCTTCACCTTCAGCATCAGCTTCTGTAATGAAGAGTGATTCAAAATCAATCTTGGGTAATTGGTCCATGCTTTCAAGCCCAAAATGCTGCATGAAATCGGGGGTGGTCCCGTATAGAATTGGACGACCAGGGGCATCAGAGCGCCCTAATTCTTCGATTAAGCCCTTTGAAAGTAAGCTCTTCATGACGCCATCGCTGTTGACACCACGAATGCTGTCTATCTCGGGGCGGGTTGCAGGCTGCTTATAAGCAACAATCGCCAAAGCTTCGAGGGCTGCCTGTGTCAGCCTTGAGGTGACTTCCAGTCCAAGAAAAGTTTCGATGTCAACAGCAAATTCCGGGGCGGTCATCAACTGAAATTGCCCTTTCACTTCCTGAAGGCGAATCCCATGCATATCCGAATAGTGAGTTTTCAGGTTTTGCAAAACCTGCTCTACTTCCTTTTTTTTGAGACCGGTAACCTGCATAAGTTGATCCAGACTGGTTAAACCTGGAGCAACAAAAAGCAACGCTTCGATTTTCATCAAGGCGGTATGGTCGGTTTGGATTCCAATTTGATTCTCAGGCATGCTATAATTCTTCCGTCTCAGGGTCGTTTGATTATACTCTAAACGGTCCTGAAAATATTAAGGGAGAATCATGAGAATTCTTATAACAGGCGCAGCAGGTTTTTTGGGATCACATCTTACTGACCGGCTTCTGGCAGAGGGTCACCAGGTAATTGGATTGGATAACTTCATCACTGGAAACCGGGAAAACCTGGCACACTTGAGGGACAACCCCAACTTTTCTTTGATGGAACAGGACGTTTCAACGTATATCAAAATCGATGATCCCCTTGATTACGTCTTTCACCTCGCTTCACCAGCCAGCCCAAGCAAATTATCACCGCTTGGATACCCGAACCTGCCAATCCAAACTATGAAAGCAGGCGCACTTGGAACCCATAACGGGCTTGGTGTGGCGCTTAAGCATAAGGCAAAGTTCCTTCTGGCCTCTACGAGTGAAATCTACGGAGACCCACTCGTACATCCCCAGGTTGAGACATATTGGGGTAATTGTGACCCCGTGGGAGTTCGCTCGGTTTATGACGAGGCGAAACGATTTGCAGAAGCGCTGACGATGGCATATCATAATTTTCACCGTGTGGATACACGCATTGTGCGCATTTTTAACACGTTTGGCCCCCGAATGCGGCTTGATGATGGCAGAAGCGTGCCAAACTTTATCCAGCAGGCTCTGCGGAAAGAACCATTAACAATTTACGGAAGCGGAGAACAAACACGCAGTTTTTGTTATGTAAGTGATCTTATTGAAGGTATTTACAGGCTGATGTTGTCAGATGAACATATGCCGGTAAATATCGGAAATCCAATCGAGACTTCGGTAAAGGATTTTGCAATAGCGATTAACGAGCTCTGCGAAAACCCAGCCGGGCTCATCATCAATGCCTCAGATCGCTTGGGAGATGACCCGGAACGCCGCCAACCAGACATCACCCGTGCAAGGAGCATCCTTGACTGGGAACCCAAGGTTAACATCCGGGAGGGTTTGTCGCATACGATTGCATACATGCGGAAAAAACTCGCCTTATAGGCTGCTTATGGGAAATTTAAGAGTCATAGCCGGTCAGGCAAAAGGCATGAAATTAAAAACCGTCCCAGGCGATACCACCCGACCGATCACCGATATCGTTAAGGAAGCTCTTTTCAACATCCTGGGGACTGAAATTGATCAAAACAAGATTCTGGATCTGTTTGGTGGTACTGGCGCAGTAGGAATTGAAGCACTCAGCAGAGGGGCAAGTTTTGTTACATTCCTGGACAAGGGACAGCAAGCTGTCAGGACAATCCAACAGAATCTTGAAACCACTCGTTTCACAAACCAGGCGGAGGTAATTCGTACGGACGCTTTCAGTTACCTTTCCGCCCCTTTAAAAGTGGATTTCGACCTGATTTACATCGCTCCTCCTCAATATAAAGAAATGTGGCAAAAAGCGATTCGATTGATTGATGATAACCCAGTGTTGTTGAGTGACGATGGGCAGATAATCGTACAAATCAACCCGATCGAATGGGAAGAGCTGGAATTAGAGCATTTTGAGGTTTTCGACTCGCGGAAATATGGAGATACGTTGCTGGCTTTTTATGAAAAAATCAGCGAGTGAAGTGCATCAATAGTTGATCACACTCATCATATTCATAGAAACCCCATAAAGGTTTGTCGGTCTGGCGATGGCGCATCACCAGGGGCAGTAAGGTGTACAGGTCTTCCACGAGATCGAGTTTAAGCGCCTGGTTGATGGTGAACCAGGAAAGCTCTCCCTCATTTGAAGGGGTGAGGTCCCCGCTCAAACCCTTAGCTTTAAATACATAAAAGATAATTCCGGGTGTTTTTCCAGTATTCACAAGAATCTGAGCACAATGATTCAGAATCTTCGCCTGCAGACCGGTTTCTTCAAGCAATTCCCGGTGGCAGGCTTGTAATATGCTTTCGCCCTGCTCCACATGACCACCGGGACCGTTCCATAAATTTGCCCATATCTTTTTGTCTTTGGCTCCTTTAATCAAGAGAACATGCCCTTTTTCATTCACCGGAAAAACCAACACTCTTGGAATGAGCGTATATCTTTCCCGATCAGCACCTTGTTGTTTTGCTCCCATAGAAATAGACGACCCAGGCTAGAACATCCAGCCCGGGTCATTCTCCTGAATTAGTGCAGGAACATCGGAAGCCCAGCGACCTGTTTGATCTTCGGGCGATAGTTTTCAGAATCGTAATAACAGTCTAAATCTACATGACGTTTGCCACTGATGACAGTCTCAACCGGGACATAAGTATATTTTCCGTCCTGGATAGCCACCAATTTTCCATACTCACCCCGCTGGGTCAGCTGAAGTGCCAGCAAGCCGAAATTCATTCCAACCATACGATCGACCGCATCAGCAGGACCGCTTCGCATCAGGTAGCCTAATTTCTGATACATGACATTGTGTCCCGAAATATCCTTTATCTCATCAGAAAGGAAATCGCCGATACCCCCCAATTTTTTATGTCCGTAAGCGTCAGCCTTGCCAGATTGAATCACATTTCCGCCGATCGGGATTGCGCCCTCAGAAATAACCACAAGCGAGTAGTGAGAAGGGCTGTCGAGCTTATCTTTCACGAGAAAGTTAGTCAGTTTTTCAACGTCGAAAGGAACTTCACAAATCACAGTGCGGTCAGCATGAGCAAGGTAGCCAATGATCAGGGCTGTTTCGCCTGAGTTTCGACCGAATAATTCAACAATCCCAATACGTTCATGTGAACCAATTGATGTGCGGAAATAAGTGATATGGTTCACGCCGCGTGTTACTGCAGTAGAAAAGCCGATACAATAATCCGTGCCCAGGACATCGTTATCCATGGTTTTTGGGATAGCAACAATCGGGAAGTCTTCCTGGTCTAATCGCGCGGAATAACTCAACGTATCATCTCCACCGATCGTAATCAACGAGTCGATATTTAAATGGTCCAATACTTTTAGAACATAATCCGTATAGTCCTTAGTACCATTTTCAGGGTCAACCACTTTACCATATTCACTATCAATCAGGAAATCAGGAGTGTCGCTTAAACGAACATTAGATGGATTAGTCCTTGAAGTGTGTAGAAAGGTGCCACCCGCACGATCTACAGCTCTGACTACATTAGGAGTCAATTCACGGATATAGAGTTCGTGAGTAGCTGGGTCATTCAAATCGTAACCTAGTAAACCCAACCAGCCTCGTCGGATGCCAACAACTTCGTAGCCAGCTTCCAGACCGTTCATAACCACTGATTTGATTGCCAGGTTAAGGCCCGGGACATCCCCTCCACCAGTTAAAATTCCAATTCTCTTTTTTGCCATAATGAACCTCGATTCTAGTAAATTATTCTGATTCAATTAATGCCTTAGGGCTGGAAATTGCCCACCAACGAAACCATTGCAGACCTAAAAAAGCAAGTAAAGGAACCAATATTAGTAGTACACTATCCGTTTTTGGAAAAGAACTCAGCGGGTCGTCTGTCAAATGCCAGGACAAAAAGCCTGTAATAATAAATGCGACCCAGTACAGAATTTTACCAGATACCTTCCACTTTTCAGAAAAATATTTAAAAACTAAAAAGAAACCAGGAAAAATAAACAAAA
>CAZMZQ010000036.1:3411-5624 GCA_964570745.1 uncultured Anaerolineaceae bacterium | reverse complement strand
ACGGGAACCCAGTAGTTAGCAGTTTTTCTAAGAAACAATCTTTACCTTCTCATGTCTCGATAATAAGATGCGTCAATTATAGACAATATAAATAAACCTTTGAAAACCCAGTTCTACACCTTTCAGACAACGCAATCGATTGACCATTTGGAAATAAATTAACACAACTCCTACACGAAATGCGTTGGTAATCACTGAAGATCCCGGCTGAGGTCTTGAATTTTCGTCTAAAATATTGTACTCTATGAAAATATGACTATTAGAATACGACGAGGATTAGACAATCGATGGCAAGACTGACCAGTAAAACACCCCCTTTAGAAAACAACCAATCGAACACAATCACAAGGTTAATCGAATACGGAAAAAAGAAAACACACGTCACCTATGATGATATCCTGCGGTTCTTTCCCGAAGCTGAACATGATATGGATCAGCTCGAAGAAGCGTATACTGCCCTTCTCAACGCTGGGATAAATTATTCTGACGAACCCCAGGCTCAGGATGAACCTGATGATGAAGAGCTGGATGAGGCAATTGTCGAGGAAGAAAATGCTCCATCGGATGATTTAGCAAATATCGACACTGATGACACGATTGGTCTTTATTTAAAGGAAGTAAGCCGGGTCCCATTATTAAGCAATATTGAAGAGGAAGTCGTCCTGGCTAAACGCATTGAAGCTGGTCGCGAAGCAAGAGCAGAACTTGCCCGGGGTATTACCAGTGCAAGCCGGCGAAAAGAGCTTCATGAATTGATCCAGGATGGGAACATAGCCCGGGACCACCTCATCACAGCAAATTCCCGCCTGGTGATCAGCGTTGCCAAGAAATATATGGGGCGTGGGGTACCTTTTCTGGATTTGATCCAGGAGGGGAATATCGGCTTGATCAGGGCGACAAAAAAATTCGAGTACCAACGTGGACATAAGTTCAGCACGTATGCCACATGGTGGATCCGCCAGGCAGTAACCCGCGCAATCGCAGACCAAGGCCGCACTATTCGCGTCCCTGTTCACATGGGAGACCAGATTAACAAATTATTGCGCGTACAGCATCAGCTGACCCAGGAACTGGGAACCGAACCAACTATAGAACAATTAGCGGATAAACTCGAAGTTACACCAAAAAAGGTCGAAAATATGATGCAGGTTTCCCGCAGACCGCTTTCATTGGAAACTCCCACTGACGATGAAGAAGATTCTGTGTTAGGTGATTTTATCGAAGATGACGAGGCACCACCTCCGGATGAGACCGCCACCTACAACCTTCTCAAGCAGCATCTCGTGGAAGTGTTGGATGGTTTGCCCCCACGCGAAGTACGTATTTTGCAGCTTCGCTATGGTTTACTGGATGGACAGGCATATACCCTCGAAGAAGTTGGGCGCAAGATGGGCGTTACCCGCGAACGAGTGCGCCAGATTGAAGCCCAGGCACTGACCCGTTTGCGTCACCCCTCGGTTCGGCGCAAGCTGCGCGATTACCTCGGAGACTGATCATGACTGACACACAGGACGCTGAAGAAAATACCCAGCCTATCAATATCACGATACCATTAGCAGATGAAGGAGACGTTGGTATCGAACCGGATTACACCGAGCGCAATGTCGCAATTCCGGACTGGCTGCTTGATTTTTCTAGCCAACTTAATCAACCAGGAAGAGTAGAACCTGCAATTGATGGTGACGGGGTTGCCAACGAAGCCAACCCTGATGAAGAGGAGGAAGCAGATTTTTCTGCTCCGATTAACCTTGAAACTTCGGAGTGGCAATCCGTTCAGGCTGAAATCGACAAGACTGAACTACCTGGGCATGAGCCAGTTGAAATCAAAGTGCTTCAATTATCAGATTTGGATGACCTTCTTGATGCTGGTGAATACATTCAGGCTGCTGAATTGATCAGTACAGTCGCTCTCAACGAAGAGACCAGGCAAGAGGTGAGAAAGAAACTGCGTCCACATCTGACCTTACGCGATGAATCCAGCATACTTTGGGAGATTTACGACCACTTAAACACTCTCTGAGGGTACAATCTCATATTGGAGGCAAGATGGAAAGGACTTTAGTAATAATTAAGCCCGATGGTGTTCAACGCGGACTCATCGGAGAAATCATTACCCGTTTTGAAAACAGAGGTCTGCGACTGGTCGCAGCAAAATTCTTATCTGTAGGACCTGAATTGGCTAAAGAACATTATGCTGTTCATGAAGGCAAACC
>CAZMZQ010000036.1:0-3311 GCA_964570745.1 uncultured Anaerolineaceae bacterium | reverse complement strand
GAGTGGAAACGCTGCACAGAAGATTGGATGTATGAATGAGCAAAGAACAAAAAACCGAGTATGTAACTGTTTTTAAAGCCCAGGGTCGGCTGGATGCAGAATCGATCAAAGGATTTCTCGAAGCACAGGGGATTCCTGCCCTGCTTGACATCAACGCATTGGGTCAGATCTATGGATTGACTGTTGGTGACCTTGGTGAGGTTGGGGTGATGGTTCCGGAACAAAACCAGGAACACGCCAGGGAGTTACTGACAGCTGTTGAGAACGGAGAATTTGAGGATGAAGTTTTAATGGGAGCTCCCCTGACCTTGATTCCTGAAGATGGCCTGGCTAAAGATATTGATCCTCGCAAACGGGTTTTGTTTCTTTGTACCGGCAACTCCTGCCGCAGCCAGATGGCTGAAGCGATTGTCAATCATGAGCTCGTCCGGGATTGGGTTGCGTTTAGTGCTGGTAATAAACCAAGTGGTTTTATCCATCCAATGTCCCTGCAAGTTATTTCTGAAGAAGGCATCGATTTTACAGGCTATTCCAAGTCGGTTCATGAATTTGAAGACCAGGAATTTGACGTGGTTGTTACGCTGTGTGACAGTGCGCGTGAAGCTTGCCCGGTGTGGTTAAAGAAAGGAAAGATAATCCATCTCGGATTTGCAGATCCAGCTTTATTTGAGGGAACTGACGAACAGAAGTATCCGGTTTTCAAGGAAATTTTTGAAGCAATCAGAGCTACGGTGGTTCGTTATCTCGAAGACTATGATGTCGAAGTTGAATAGACTGAACTGGAAAACATAAAAGCGTCAGATGTTAAGCGTTTTCTTCTGATTTGACATCTACGCTCCTTACCGTTATAAGTCAAGAATGAAAATCGCAAGCTTGTCCAGGTTTCTTTTACTGCTTTTACCTGCTATATTGTTGCTTAATAGCTGTGGCAGCCTTGCCACGCCACCGATAAACCCGGAGCCAACCCAGGTCTCCACTCAGATTTCTGTGTTTGAACCGACTCCAACAGTTAACATCGAATCGACGCCTGTACGCGAAAAAGTCTTCGACCAGGCAGATCGCGCGCTTGCTTTTGGTGATTACCAGGAAGCACTGCGTTTATATCGGTTAAGCAGTTCATCGATGACAGAAGACATGCGTGCGGCTTCACTCTTTGGGCAAGGATTGACTTTTTACAAACAAAAAGACCTTTATCAAGCCAAAAAAGCATTAACTGAGCTAATTTCACAATACCCGGATTCATTGCCATCAAAACGGGCAAATTTCATCTTAGCCCAAATCAGCCTTGAGCAGGAATTGGATGATGATGCACTGGAGTACTTTATCGCATATCGAGAACAGCGGGCAGGAATTCTGGACGCAGAAGTTAATTATAGAATCGGAGATCTGCTGGCTGCTGAAGGTGAGACAGAAGCAGCCCAGGAAGCATATCGCAGCGCTTACCTGGCACCACAACTTTCAAATAACAGCGACGCTGCACTAAAACTTGCAGAAACCTACGATTCACTTGGGCAGAGCGACCTCGCATTGGGTATTTATAAAGAAACTCTCTACAACACCTCCAATAGCTACACGAAATCTTCGATGAATTTAATGATTGGCAGGATTTTAATGCGTCAGGGACAGACCGAAGAAGCCTATACCTATCTTCAGGATTCAGTAATTAATTATCCATACACCTATGATGCTTATACCGCCCTGGTGACCCTGTTGGAAGCCGACCAGGAGGTCAATGAACTGCAACGCGGCATCATAAATTACTACGTTCAGCAGTATGGGCTCGCGATTGAAGCGTTCGATCGTTACCTGGAAGGTAATGGCTACTCCAAAGATGAGGCCATGTACTACAAAGCGCTCAGCCTTCGGGCTGAAGGTCTGGTAAGGGCTGGTTTTTCTTCTAATGAACGAGCTGTTGCAAACGCCTCTGGTGGAACAGAGCAGGACAAACAAGCGATTCAGATTTGGGATCAGTTGATTGATACCTACCCCGAAAGCAGCCGCAGAATGGATGCAATCGAAGACATAATCTATACGCAAAATGCCTATATGGGGCAAATGAAACTGGCAATAGAGACCGCCCTGGCGTTTGTTGCTATGCCTCATATACAGGCAGATGCAGCAGACCTGCTTTTGACCGCTGCAAGTTATTATTTGCTTGATGGACAGCTTTTACAAGCCGCTGACACATGGACACGTATTGGGCTTGAGTTCCCGGCTTCTTCGAGTGCGTTTAACGGACTCTTTTTCGGAGGCACAATTTACTTTGAACTCGACGAGTTTGATAAGGCGGGTGAAAATTTCAATCGTGCAGTCCTCCTCGCTGATGACAGCACCCTGGAACTTCCTGGTTCTTACTTCTGGCTTGGTAAGGTTAGCCAGGCAAAAGGTGAGATGGAGACTGCCCGGGGTTACTGGCAAATAGCAGCCGATTCAGATCCTTATGGTTATTACGGCATTCGCTCAACTGAATTGCTGAATGATGAAGCTCCTTTTGCTGCTGTTAACTCCCCGAAATTTAATGTGGACCTGGAAGAAGAACGACTCGACGCTGGAGACTGGCTCAGAACTGCATTTGCTTATCCCCGCGGAGTAAACCTGGATTACAGCTCAGAGCTATTTAACGACCCCCGCTATGTTCGTGGGCTGGAATATCACCAATTGGGCTTATATGACGATGCAAGCCGTGAATTTGAGTCACTACGAACAAACTATAAGGACGATCCGCTAAACAGCTTCAGATTGATAAAAGAGTTTCTTTACCTGGGCTATTATCAATCTGCAATCGAAGCTAGCCGATCCATCTCCCGGCTGGCAGGGTATGATGACGTGCCATTGTCAGCGAATTACCCTCCATATTTTGCCCATGTGCAATATGGAACTTATTATCTGCCTTGGGTGCAGGATGCGGCAGATAAATACAATCTATCCGAACTTCTGGTTTACAGCCTGATTTACCAGGAGAGCAGGTTTGCTGCTCACGCTTATTCAACAGCCGGTGCCAGCGGATTGATGCAATTAATGCCCGCCACTGCAGCCCAGATAGCGAGCGAAATTGGTTATCCACCTGATTACAGTCAACCTGATCTTGCAGTTCCACTTTATAACCTTGAATTGGGCACGAATTATTTAGCTCGCCAGATTTATGTGTTTGAAGGTGATGTATATCATGCATTGGCTGCTTACAATGGTGGACCTTACAACACAATGATCTGGAAAGAGCTTACCAAAGGTGACCCGGACGTATTCCTGAATTCAATTAGGATACTCGAAACACGGACCTACCTGCGTCGAATTGTTGAAATTTATCATAC
>CAZMZQ010000035.1:9646-12190 GCA_964570745.1 uncultured Anaerolineaceae bacterium | reverse complement strand
AGGCACATTACAGAAACTGGCTATTTCTCCTGACGGTCAGTGGCTGGCTGCGGGTTTTACGACCGGTAAGGTCAAGTTCTGGAAGGTTGATCATTTAATTCACCAAGACTGATTCCAAAATTGGCGCAGATTTTTGAAGTGGACGAAGCCTATATGCAATTTTTTCCAGCCGGGTCTTTGATGCTCAGCCGGTAATCAGCGGTTTTCTGCCTTATTTGTCTTTCCATTTAAATAATTAGATATCGACAAATTGATGACCGATCCAGAATACAGTGATGTAATAGACCGAGTTGTCATTACGGCTGAACCTGGTTATCTGGCACGCTTTACCTCAACAAACCAGGTAATATCTTACCAACGCAGATTTATGAATGCTGCACAGGGAGAAACATAATCGATAAGTGCAATAGAAACATCTGAATTACCGGTCGGCTGCTCCAAATTTAATAGCGCGCTTTTTTGGGTGATTCGCCGTTCTACTTATCGTTCAACTTCTGTCTTAGAGCTAATTTCTGATTGCTCTTTACGATTTTGCAGATATCTTCGTTTGTCTATTTCATAACTACTAATGAGAATTTGGATATTATCACTTTGCTATTACATTAATATTCTTTAGGATAATTGCACAAACTAAGATATATTTAAGAAATGACACGAACAAAGAGAATCTTGATTAGAGGTGGGGGGGATTTGGCGAGCGGGGTAGCAGCAGTGATGCATCGCGCTGGATGGCAGGTTGTTATTTGCGAATTGCCTGAACCATTGGTGGTCAGGCGTAAGGTTGCCTTTGCTGAGGCTGTCTGGGAAGGGAACGTTCAGGTTGAGGAGATTGAGGGTGTCCTGGTCGATGATTTGAATGATTTGGAAAATATTTTAGAATCCCGTAAAGTCGCAGTTCTGGTGGACCCGGAAATGAAGGTATTAGAGACACTGAATTTTGACTGCGTGGTGGATGCCCGAATGCTAAAGCGATTTGAAGCGAATTCCTTGGATGGTAAGGTGCCCTTGATCGGGCTGGGACCCGGTTTTGTTGCAGGAGTGAATTGCAATGCGGTTATCGAAACAAATCGCGGTCCGGAACTGGGTAAAGTGATCTGGGATGGTGTCGCCGAAGCAGACACAGGAAAACCAGGGATAGTTGAAGGACGTGGGCTTGAGCGTGTTTTGTATTCAGAAGGGAATGGAAAACTGTTCACTTATGCTGAAATTGGTGATTTTGTCAGCGAAGGTCAGGTGATCGCTAAAGTAGAAGACAGGCTTGTAAGAGCGCCTTTTGACGGTGTGTTGAGAGGGATGGCGCGACCAGGTTTGGTTGTGAAAGAAGGCGTGAAAATCGGTGACGTCGAGCCTCGCATGGATGTGAATCTCTGTTACCAGATATCCGACAAGGCTCTCATCGTTGGAGATGCTGTCTTGGAAGCGCTTAATCAGATCCTGAGCGAATAGGTATGCTGGTTGAATTCATCGAACGATTGCGCGTAGTTAAACCATTAACAATCTCGATTGTTGGAGCAGGGGGTAAGACGACATTAATGAAAGAGCTTGCCTGCTTATTGCCTGGATTGGTAATAAGTACGACAAGCACTAAATTAGTCACTGAGACTGCGCTGTTATTCGAATGGCAAGCTCAGCTTGATGGGAAATTGCCAAACTCAAACTTATTCCGTGGACCACAAGTTAAAAACATACTCATTACTGACCATAGTTTTGAAAAAGATGGAATTAAAAAGTTAGAAGGTTTGACACCGGATCAATTAGTGACGCTAAACCGAATATGTTATCAAAATAATGCTACTTTATTGATAGAAGCAGATGGTGCGAGGCACAGACAACTTAAAGCGCCAGCTGGCTGGGAACCGGTAATCCCGGAATTTTCAGACCTTGTCATTTATGTAATCGGGACTGAAGGTATCGGAAAACCATTGAATGAAGATAATGTCTTTCGTAGTGAAATCTTTGCCTCTCTAACCGAAAGCAAGTTGGAGGCGCCGGTTCAACCAGATATGATCGCAAGGTATTTGCAACACCCACTGGGTGGGCAAAAAGGCATTCCTGAAAACGCAAATAAAATTCTGTTGATTACCCAAACTAATTTCGATTCTGCCAAAACTGATGTATACCAAAGCCTCGCAAATCAAATGAAAGGTTACTTTGATGCTATTTTTATTGCGTCTTTCGGTTTGGGAAGACAATACCACTATATAAAATCGCAACGACTACTTTGATATATTAACAACCTTCAAGCGAAGGCTCTTTTAAGGATATCCCTAAGAAACAAGCTCTCATTCAGGCGTTGAAATCTCAACCCTGTTACTCATTTCTTCTGACTCATGCTCGCTATATTTAATCATCGTTCACAGGAGAGCTAATCTATCGGTTATCATTAAGGATGAACTGAAATGAGTAAATACTAATGCAAAAATTACTTGAAAAATACTATAAGATATTCCAATTGGAAGGGAACCAAGGTTATCAAAACAAGGCTGTCGTGGGTGGTATGAAAGCACTGGCAGCCCACTGGCCCTCCGAAGCAAGAGAAAATTC
>CAZMZQ010000035.1:6731-9546 GCA_964570745.1 uncultured Anaerolineaceae bacterium | reverse complement strand
GGAGAGAAACAAGCCGGTCACCTGGTCAAAATGGGTGTAAAGCAAATCAAAGATCTGCTCTACTTGTTTCCCAGGCGATATGATGATTATTCCAGGTTAAAAACCATCAGCCAATTGGAATATGGCGAGGAGGTTACGATCCTCGCCAAGGTTGTGAGCGTCGAACCGTTCAAAACCAAAAAAGGCAAAAGGCTGGTGGAAGCCGTTGTCTCAGATACCACCGGAGCACTACGCCTGTTGTGGATGAACCAGGACTGGCATCTGCGTTTTCTAAAAAAGGATTTGTTCATTTCAATATCAGGCAAAATCGATACTTACCTGGGTCACCCTGTCATTTGGTATCCGGATTATGAACCTGTCGACCGACAGCAATTGCATACCAACCGAATTGTTCCGGTCTACCCACTCACTGCCAAAATCACGCAGCGTTGGCTGCGGCGAACCCAGTTTAATACCGTTCGTTATTGGGCACCTCGGGTGAGCGACTTTTTGAATGAAGACATTCGCGAAAAAGCCAGTGTTCTCAACACAACCGATGCCCTGTTACAGATCCATTTCCCTGAATCTCAGGAAGCCCTGGAAGCAGCCCAGCGCAGATTCGCTTTTGATGAAATTTTTCTACTGCAAGTTGGAATTCTGCAGCAAAAACGACAATGGCAACAGCTTCAGGGACATGATTATCAGGTGACAGATGAATGGTTGGAAAAGCGGATGTCAGCTTTGCCTTACGAATTGACCGCGTCCCAACGCAAGGCTGTTGATGAAATCAGAACTGACCTTGCCCAGGAGCACCCTATGAACCGCCTGCTGCAGGGTGATGTAGGCTCGGGCAAGACAGTTGTGGCTGTGTTGGGCATGGCAATGGTGATTGAATCAGGAGCACAAACTACTATCATGGCACCGACCGGCATCCTGGCGGAACAACATTTTCAGACGATCCGATCTTTATTGACAAATACGAGCCCTGATTATCCCGCTTATCTGGAAACAGGACAAGTGCGGCTGCTGACCGGAGATACCTCCCAGGCAGACAGAATAAAGATCCATGAAGATTTGCAATCCGGCTATATAAAGGTTCTGATCGGCACCCATGCGCTGATTGAAGACCCGGTCAAGTTCCTAAACTTGCAAATGGTGGTGGTTGATGAACAGCATCGGTTTGGCGTTGCACAAAGGGCTGCCTTACGGGCTAAAGGTGATAATCCACATCTACTGGTAATGACAGCTACGCCTATCCCGCGGTCATTACAGTTTACGATTTTTGGCGATTTGGACGTTAGCATCATGGACGAACTGCCAGCAGGTCGTATACCGATACAAACTTTTGTTATCTATCCAACCGAACGTGAAAGGGTTTATAAGAAAATCCGAAATGAGGTTGAGGGCGGTCACCAGGTTTTTATCATTTATCCGCTTGTTGAAGCAGGAGAGAATGAAGAAATAAAAGCTGCGGTTGATGAGCAGGTGAGACTGCAGCAGGAAATTTTTCCAGATTTAAAGGTTGGTTTGGTTCACGGCAGAATGCGACCGGCTGAAAAAGACCAGGTTATGCTGGACTTTCGGGAAAAAACGTTTGATATTCTGGTTTCGACTTCCGTGGTTGAAGTAGGTGTGGACGTTCCCAACGCTACAATCATGGTAATTGAAGGAGCTAACCATTTTGGTTTGTCACAATTACACCAATTCCGGGGTCGTGTTGGACGTGGAGACGCTCAATCTTATTGTTTCCTGATTCCAGACAATGACAATGCAGTTGAAAACCGACGTTTGCAGGTGATGACTGAAACGAATGACGGATTCAAGCTTGCCGAGATCGATTTACAGGAAAGAGGTCCGGGCGATTTTCTTGGGACCAGGCAAGCAGGAGCGTTAAACCTCCGAGTTGCCAGCCTGGCTGATATCAGGTTGATTAAAGAAGCTCGTGATATCGCTGAAGAAATTTTGGCAGAAGACCCTGAGCTGATAGACGGAGAAAACCTGACTCTAAAAGATGCGCTGGAGGTATTTTGGCCTCAAACTGATGGCGCGGGAGATGTAAGCTAATGCGAAAAGTGCTGTTTCCAGGAACGTTTGATCCGATTCATTACGGTCATATTGATATCGCAACCAGAGCGGCAAACTTGTTTGATCAGGTTGTCGTGGCTGTCTATGACAAACCTTTGAAATCATTGTTGTTTAGTCCGGAACAAAGAATTGAAATGGCAAAAGCTGCTTTTAACGGGATCGGGAATATCAACGTTGTGGGGTATTCAGGTCTCACGGTTGTCTTTGCGAGCGAGATTGGAGCTAATGCAATTGTCAGAGGGCTGCGTGTTTTCTCTGATTTTGAATATGAATTCAGAATGGCGCTCGCAAACGATCGTTTAAACTCAAAAATTGACACGATTGCATTGATAACCTCTGAAAAAAACACCTTTCTCTCCTCTTCAACTGTGAAGGAGATAGCATCTTATAACGGTGATGTTTCCAGCATGGTCCCCCCGCACGTTCACCAGGCGTTAATTAAAAAATATCAGGAGCTAATATAAACTGTTGAAAAACGGGCATGAAAGGTGCAACAAAATTATTGATTGAAATGATATGTACGTCAGTTGGAGAAAAATATGGACATCTTACACTTGGTTGATCGATTAGAAGAGTTGTTCAACAACAGCAAGCCAATACCGTTATCCCGCAGCGTTGTAGTGGATGAAAACTCGTTTATGGATATCATTGACCAGATGAGAATATCCATTCCCGACGAGATCAAAAAAGCGCAACAGTTAATTGCTCAGAAAGACCGAATCCTTGCCCAGGCACAGGAAGAAGCCAATCG
>CAZMZQ010000035.1:2835-6631 GCA_964570745.1 uncultured Anaerolineaceae bacterium | reverse complement strand
GTGTCCATATGATCTACAAGCACAATTTCGAGTTGGTCGCGGATCAGTTGAGGGACTTCGATCAGGTCTTTTTCGTTTTTTGTGGGGATGAGCACTTTTTTGAGACCAGAACGATGTGCAGCAAGCACTTTTTCGCGAACACCGCCAACCGGTAACACCCTGCCTCTTAGTGTTATCTCACCGGTCATAGCGACCTTGTGATTGACAGGCACTCCTAAAACAGCAGAGATTAAAGCTGTGGCGAGGGTAATACCGGCACTTGGTCCATCTTTGGGGATGGCTCCTTCGGGGACGTGGATGTGAATATCAGTTTCTTCGAAGAAATCATCGGGGATCTCAAATATCTTTTGCTTTGATTTCAGGTAACTCAAGGCTGCCTGGGCTGATTCCTGCATAATCTCTCCAACCTGACCTGTGATCTGGAGATTGCTCTTGCCGGCAACAACCAGGACTTCGATTGGCATAATTTCACCGCCGTTTTCGGTCCAGGCAATTGCAGTTGCCATTCCGATTTCATCTTTTGCTTCTGCGGTCATGGGGAAGAATTCGATAGGTCCCAAAAGGTCGCTCACCAATTTCGCATCTACAAGGGTTGGGAATTCTTTTCCTTCTGATTTTTTGGTGGCAATTTTTCGTAATACAGTGCCAATTTCCCTTTCCAGGTTACGCACACCGGCTTCGTAGGTATAGCTGGCGATGATCAATCGCAAAGCTTCATCTGTAAACTGTATTGGTTCCTCATCAAGCCCATTTTCCAACATTTGCTCCGGGATCAGGAATTGTCTGGCAATCACAATTTTGTCTTCTTCGATATAGCCTGGAAACTCAATTATTTCCATACGGTCAAGCAGCGCTGGAGGTATCGTCGCCACAGTATTTGCCGTGGTGATGAAAAATACTTTCGAAAGATCATATGGCACTTCGATGTAATGATCTGAAAATGAAAAGTTTTGTTCCGGGTCGAGGACTTCAAGCAGAGCAGCCGAAGGGTCTCCGTGGAAATCCGCATTGAGTTTGTCAATCTCATCGAGCATGAACAATGGATTGACCACTTTTGCTTTAGTCATAGTTTGCAGAATTCTGCCTGGCATAGAGCCGATATAAGTGCGTCGGTGCCCGCGGATCTCTGCCTCGTCATGCACACCACCCAGAGACATCCGAACAAACTTCCGATTCATGGCAGAAGCGATCGACATGCCAAGCGAAGTTTTGCCAGTTCCCGGAGGACCAATAAAACACAAAATTGGCAGTCGGTTTTTCTTAGGACGCAGACTCTTAACAGCAAGGAACTCTATGATACGGTCTTTCGCTTTTTGGAGACCATAATGGTTTTTGTCCAAAACCTCCCGGGCTTTACGAACATCAAGATCGTCTTCGGTTTCTTCTGACCATGGTAAATCCAGCAAATAATGGAGGTAGTTTGAAATCATTCCGTTTTCCGGAGAGAGAGGTGGAGCTGAACGCAGTCGGTCAAGCTCTTTCTCTGCTGCCTCTCGCACTTCATCGGGCAAGGTGGAATTTTCCAACTGTTCCTCGATCTTGAAAATATCCGGATCGGCTGATCTCCCTTCGTTCAACTCAACCTGAAGGCGATTGATGTGCTCCCTCAATACGGTTTCCCGTTGGTTTTTATCAAAGTCCTCATGAATGCTGGAGAGGACTTTGATGTCCAGTTCCATCATGCGGGTTTGAGAAACCAGCTTGGTATGTGCCATTCTGAGACGATCCAAATCGTTGGTTTCTTGCAGGAGGTCCATTTTCTCTTGTCCTGAGAGAAACAGGATGGAACCGATGAAGTCCGCAAGTTTCCCGGCATGGTCGATTTCAAAGACATAATCAAGCCTGCGCCGGTTCAGGCTTGAAGGCATGCTGGCGAGTTTCGCCAGGCTGGTTTTGGCACTGCGGATTTCGCTCTTAACTTCGTTAGTGCGCCTGGCAGGTTCGTGGACGACTTCAACTTCTGCATAGTGAAGTCCTTGCTTCTCAAATATATTTAAAATCCTCACCCGACGGCGAGCTTCCATGAAAATTTCCTGGTAGTCTTCGTTTCTGGGTCCGGAAAAGTCAAATTCCACGCCAAATGCCATTTCGACGCCAATAGAATAGATCGAATCGAAGGACAGGGTTTGAATATCTTCAATCTCAGGGTAAACAGCTATCAGGGTTTCACGATTGCGGATAGCTTCTTTGAGCAGATCCGGGTCAGAAACCCCAGAATCCAGGGAGTCTTCGTATAGTCGACCGGTTGCATCCGGAAGTAATGGTTCGTTGTACATCACCACCAAAGGAGCGCTAAAGTGCTTTTCTTTGTTGACAGCTCGGTTCTTGCTTAAAAAAACCGTTGTATCGGGTGAGAAGTTATCGATGTATTCGTCGTAGTCGTCCAAAGGATAATTACTCCTTAATGTTTTATTTCAGACCAAATTGTTTTGGCTCCGGCAGCAATAAAAAGGCTGCCGGTTACAAGTATACCCTTGGAATTACCTGCAAGCGTGAGCGCTTTCGCCATTGCCTCTTCGATTGTCGGAGCAGTAATGGCTTTTATGTTATATGCTGACAGGATATCTTTCAACTCTTTGGGTGAGGCAGCGCGTGGATGCAGAGATTGGGTTGCTATCACCAGTTCGACCCGAGGCAAAATCGCATTCAGCATATCACCCATCGATTTGTCTGCCGATGCTCCAAAAACCAGGATGAAGGGCAGGTTGGAGAAGTATTCATCAATTGTGGCTACCAGGCGATCAATAGAATCACCGTTATGTGCAGAATCGATGACAACCGGAGGATTCTCTCTTAAGATTTCGAACCGAGCGGGCCAATAAACCTGGCTGAACCCTTTTTTGATATTCTTTCGGGTAATTTTGAAACCAGCAAGCCGGACCTGATCGAGAACTGCGACAGCTGTTGCGGCGTTTTCAACCTGGTGCTGCCCGAGCAAAGGTAAACTGAGTCTGAGAGGCGAACGAGTATTGATATTTTTGCCTCGAACCTTTTTTGCCCGGGAAATGATGGAAAAGGTTTGTTGATTTAAGCTGTGCCCGAGTGGCTGATAGATGTATTCCTGATCAACTTCAATCAACGGGGCGTTTCGATCCTCGGCAATCTTTCGCAGAGCGAGTAAGGGTTCTTCCTTTTGATGCGCGATAATAACAGGGCGGCCTTGTTTAATAATTCCGCCTTTTTCAGCAGCTATTTCTGTGAGGGTATTGCCCAATACAGACATATGATCGAAAGAAATCGATGTGATTACTGAAACTAACGGGTCAACCACATTGGTTGCGTCGAGCCTGCCACCCAGCCCTGTTTCGAGTACTGCAATATCAACTTTTTGCCTGGCAAAGTATTCGAAAGCCAGGGCAGTGGTCAGCTCAAAGGTTGTCGTTTCTGGCACAATTTCCGTTAGCGGTCTGAGCAGGTCAGCAAGTTCGATCACTTCAGTTTCTGAGATCATTTCTTCATTGATCGTTATTCGTTCCCTGAAATCTTCGAGATGGGGAGAGGTATAGAGCCCCACCTTGTAACCCGCAGCACGCAGTGAAGATGCAATCAAGGACGCGGTGGAGCCTTTTCCTTTTGTGCCGGCAATATGGACGCAGGGGTAGCTCCTTTCCGGGTGATTCAACAGATCCATCAATTTGTTCATTCTGTCAAGCTTGAAGAAACGATGTTTATCATCGACATGACGTTTCATACTAAAGTCGACCCAGCTGTAGATCCAGTCCAGGGTTTCTTGATAATGTTGGTCTTTTGAAGAAAAAGCGGCTTGCCTATTCATTTACAGTTGTCAGATCCATCA
>CAZMZQ010000035.1:0-2735 GCA_964570745.1 uncultured Anaerolineaceae bacterium | reverse complement strand
CCAACAAGGTAAGTTGGCAAGAAACCACGCTTCAACTCGAGAATTTTTGGATCCTGCGGGAAGCGCTTTCGCGGTTTTGCGCTGATCCTGAGGGCATCAAGCGCGAAATTCTTATTGCCGGTTTCCAGGGCTTCTTCAGCCCTTGTGATCGCATCTTCATTTGCGCTTATCTCGGTCTCAAGGATACTGATTTCATTTTCAAGGGAAAGGCTCTGCGAGTCATAGGCATCTAACTGACGAAGGTAGTCGAGGTTTTCACGGGCGCCATTGACCTTTTGCCTTGCCAGGGAGACTGTTGGCGCATTGGCAGCTTCTTCCTTGAATCGCTGCGTATTGTCCAGAAGTGATTGAATCGTCGCCGGAATCAACAAGTCGAGCCGGTTGCGCAGCCGTCCAAGCTGGGGTATTTCGCCATATTTCATTCGGATTTTTTCAAGCTTGCTTTTTGCGTCAGCCAGTTTTGATGGAGGGATTTTTCCACTCAGTGAAACCAGGTCGCTGACCCCGTTAAGCATAGCAATATCTTCGCGAACCTCAGCAGCTTTGTCAATGTATTCCGGGATGGCGACAGCGCTTGCTGCGGTTTGAATTTTGCCGAGGGCAGCCACCAACTCGCCCTGTGCCAGCAGGTTTTGACCTTCTTTGTAGACATCATAAGCCTGCATCTGGTTTTCCAGGTCGTGACGGAGCTCTTCACCTTCGCGCCAGCGTTTGATGCCCGCTTCCTGAAGGTGATCAAAAGCTTCGTCGAGATAACTCAATGCAACCTGGTAACGAAACACACGTGCTGCGCTTTGTGCCTTTCCATAAGCTTTACCAGCTTCGGGAGGCAACGCTACAGAAGGAATGTTGCCAGAGCGGAGGTATTCTTCAGCTTCGGTGTGATGTTCTTGTGCACGTGTCCATCCTGGTTCCATTTGGATGACTTTTTCATATAACGGGATGGCAACCTGGTAATTACCTTTGTAAAAGGCTTCTTCTGCCTCGTCCATCATACGCTCTGCTTCGGGATCATGTGTAGATTGGAAGAAACGTTTTAATGGGTCATTGTCGATACCGCCCATATCGCCTGCTCCGATGTTGGTGCGTGTGATGGATGGAATACTCGCGAAAAGATCGCCTAAAACTGGGGCAGAAACCACGACTGGGGTGGTTTCGACAGGAAATTGCTGATCTTCAGAGACCTGGTCTGGTTTACCTGATGGTTGTACCTGCATAATCTCAGGCACATCGGGAGCATTGGTAGCTGTCTCATCAGGTTGATAAGCAGTTCCTGCCACCATCCGGCTTTTTTCACGACGCAGCTCACGAAGAAGTCGATTGGCTTCTTCAAGTTCATTTGTGTTGACCTTGTCAGAGATCCTGTTTGTTGCTAAAGCTTCGAGATAGGTCGAAAGCGCAAGTTCAGCCTGATCCAGTTCTTCAATGTTAAAGGCTGATGTGGAATCAAGTAAAAGTTTCGCCTGTTCAATTAATGAACGTATCATAGTGATTTCCTTTCGGACCAACAGCACTGTCTTTAAAGACGTTTGGTGTGCAAAATCTGCAGTGCATTCTTCATCTCGGTGGGGGTCTTAAACTGACCATCCAGCGCGTTATCAAGGAATTTCATTTCCTGGTTGTTTAAACGATTTTGCACGTCAAAAGAATAACTGGCTTTATAGTGAGACGGAGAATTAGCGATTTCTTCAGGTCGGTTTGGTCCAACAGCTACCGAGCCTGGAGCCTGTCTTCCTGTGAAAATATGATGCATGGCACGCGAACTCAGCTGGATCATATCGGCTTGCTGAACCTCCACCGAAAAATTATCCGGCTGCCAGTGACCGATGTTCCAATCTATCATGATTACTTTTTCACGGATATCGTTCCAATAATAATGGAGAAGTTTGTGGTCCAGGAAGGTTGCTCCACGACTGTGAGCTTGCTCGAGAATGGTACATACCTGTATGCTGATATCAAGCACTTGCTTCATGCTCAGGTTGCGCACAAAATTACCGCGTGTATAACCAGCGTCACAAAGTAAGTAGAGATTATCTTCCCACCGGCGTTCCAAGATCAGGAAGGGCAGCCATTGGTCCTGGATTCGTTCTTCAAACTGTAACAGGACATCTTCAATTTCATCGACTTCGAAAATTGCCATATCCCCTTTAATATTGGAACCTTCCCCCTGCTTTAGCATCTGCCTGGTAAGCGGAGCGATTTCGGAAGGCCAGGCGGTATTTGGATCGGTCTTGAGGAAACCTGCCTGCAGCATAGGCGTCATTCCATCGACACCGCGCATATTAGCGAGGATGTTATATTCTTCGAGGAATAAAGGTTTGGCGTAGGAGATTTTATCGTGTCTCATTACTTTAAAAGCCGGATTGTAGCCAAAAGGAGAAGGACCAGCTGCGTGCTTGTAGAGGAATACCCTTGCACTTGAACCACCAGCTTCGGGGATGGCAAAATCATGCTGACCAGCAGTCAGCCATGTATCAAGGGATTCTGCCAGGTAAAAACCGCTGCTGGCATCAAGTCTGATTTGTTCCATAGTACCTTTCGCAAAGTCTCGCTATTTTACCATTATTAGGAATTTGGTTGGTCAAAATAACCTGCATCACGTTTGACCAATTCGTCGAACCAGGGCAGCAAGGGATGGATGGACTCAATTTCGCTGATACCTTCGCGGATTTTGGTGCGATCAGCTTTTGAAAGAAGGTCGAGGTATTGCAGCTGCCAGCGCTTGAAGACAGAGA
>CAZMZQ010000034.1:5089-12239 GCA_964570745.1 uncultured Anaerolineaceae bacterium | reverse complement strand
AATTAATGATTTTTGTATAACTTTCGTACAAACTCATATATTTTATAGTTAACAGCTTAATATTTTCTGTCCATTTTTGTTATTTGTTATCACCGATGAGTTTCTGAGCCGGGTTACGGATTCCTGGTGAAGGTATATATACAACAAGGAGAACCGCTGTCTCCCTTGTAGTTTTCCAGGATGTAGCCAGTATCAGTGAGGATTATTACCGAGCTTTGGATCTCTTCAACCCTGGTTTCTGTTTTGTTCTCACCTTCACCGCTAACCAGAATGTAATAACCCATCCAACTGCGTTTATAACTATTACCGCCAACATTATCAAAAACCAACTTTCCTATGTGCAGTTGATCTCCAACAATTGTGAGCTCCTTGGTTATTGTGCCGGTCTCCGAGCAAATGCAGTCGAAATTCTGGGCAGTTACTGTATATTCAGCTGTCGTGCTGCTGACAGGTTCAGGGATCGGATCGGTTACGGCAGTTGTTTTCAGAGCTTTGGTGGGTTGAACAGGCGCAGCAGGAGCCTCGCCCTCTGGTGAAGAAGGCTCTTCATTCAATTCACTTATCATTTGCATGATTGCGGTATCAGTCTCCTGGTGATACGATTCTTCATTATCGATGAAGTCAACACCTTGATTCACAATTGAGCAAGCCAGCAAGATGAATAAGATACAAAGGATCAGTGGGATTACCAGTTTCTTTTCCATTTCCTCTCCTTGATCGTCAATTGATTAGCTGGGAAGACGTTGACTATATTCTACTATAACAAAATAACCTTGATATTCTCATTTTTTTCGATCTCAGCATCGCTATCGCCGTTTTTAGCATTTATAAATTGTGCATAGGGTAAATCCGTTTGGCTGGTCAGCATTCTTGAACATGCATTTGCAGTATGTGAGGGCAGTGTTTCTCTTCCCCGCTTAGGCTGCGAATGGGTTCCTTTTTCCCATCAGCTTTATCCAGGGTTTTACCACTTTTACCACTTTTACCACCGTTTTTTGATAGTACAGGAATGGATTCTGGTGGTAAAACCGCCGCCGAATGTAATAAGATGGTAATCAGAATTGTGAAAAGCGCAGCCCTTTGGGGAGATGGTTTGGGGAGTTTTTACCCTTTTTACCCTTTTTGCAGTGTTTTTTGATAGTGCAAAAAGCCCTTTTTAGTGCAAAAACCCTTTTTTGTTAATGTGCTCCGCCCGTCTCCGCCAAGTGCACCTTCATATTATAGCACATGTGTTCTATTCAGGGAAGGGATGGAGCAAAGAATTCCCAAAGGACTTATTGCCTAATCTACCCGACCTATATAGTACAATAACGTAAGCTTCATTCATCATAGATAAGGGAGATCATGGATTCTATTTTTATTACGAACGCCAGCGGACAGCCTACTCTCAAAAAACGGATCAACAAGTTAATTAGCGATGCCGAAGAACTCAAATTTCTGGTTGGGTTCTTTTATTTTTCAGGCATTTACGAGCTTTACGACGGTTTGGTCAATAACGATCACGTTATTCTCAAAATCCTGGTGGGTCTCAACACCGACAAAATCAACAATCAACTTATCGAATATGCCCTCAATGAGCCGAATGCATCAGCCAATCAGCATACCGAACGCTACCTCCAAAACCTCAAGATCACCCTGAATGGAGAAGATTTCGATAATCAGGATTTTTACGAGCGCATCGGTCTCTTCCTCAAAATGATTCGTGAAGATCGGCTGATCATCCGAAAAACACGCCAACCCAACCATGCCAAACTTTATATTTGTATCGATCTGGACAATGTGGTCCGGGAACGCACTTTTATCACTGGCAGTTCAAACCTCACGCGACCGGGACTATCCGGGCAAGCTGAATTTAATATTGAAATCAGCGATTATGGAGTGAAAGAAGCTGAAGGGTATTTTGAAAGCCTTTGGGCAGACGCTATCGAAATCACCGAACACGACGAATCCAAAGACAAACTAATCAAGCTGCTTGAAAGAGAAACGCTCACCCGTAAGATAACTCCTTTTGAAGCTTATACCCACATTCTCAAAACCTACTTGGATACCAACAATCCCGATTTTCACCTGGGAGACTCAGTCGAACAAGCTTTCAAAAATAACGGTTACATACCTTATCAATACCAACTTGACGCCATCAAGCAAGCACTCAACATCATCAATCAGCACCATGGGGTGATCATCGCCGACGTGGTCGGTTTGGGTAAGTCTGTCATCGCCAGCGCGGTTGCCAAAGCCCTGGGCAAGCGCGGTGTCGTCATCTGTCCACCTGGTTTGAAAGGGGACGACAATAAAACCTCAGGTTGGTCGATGTATCTCGATCAATTCGGTCTCCACGATTGGCAGCCACCCAGATCATTAGGAAAGCTTGAAGAGATTGCAGAATATGTCCGCACCACCAACGACATCGAAGTGGTGATTATTGATGAAGCCCATCGTTTCCGCAACCCCGATACGGAAGATTATGCCCATCTGCAAAACATCTGCCGAGGCAGGAAGGTGATGCTGCTCACAGCCACACCTTTCAACAACCGCCCCAACGATATCCTTTCTCTCCTGCGTCTTTTTATTGCCACTAAAAACTCAAGCATCACGCTCGATCCAAACCTCGACGCTACCTTCCGAACCTACAATTACGATTTTGAGCGCCTGGCACACATCCAGCGTTATCACAACTCCCCGGATAGCGTCAAGAGCTCCAAAGCACTACGCAACTACGAAATCATTTTTAGCGAACCCAACATTGACCTCAGCAAAGTCAGGCGCAGGCAAACCCAAATAGCCAAAGAAATCAGGGATGTGATCTCGCCAGTGACCATTCGCCGCAACCGATTAGACCTGAAACTAAACCCTGACTACGCAGTTGAAGTTAAAGAACTCTCTAAAGTCGCTGACCCAGAAGAATGGTATTTCGAACTCTCTCGGGAACAATCCGCGTTTTATGACCAGATCATCACTTGGTATTTTGCTTCCAAAAAAGAAGACGGCGGTCGTTTCACTGGTGCTATTTACCAACCCTTTGAATATGAGTCTACAAAGGATGGGGACAAACTGACCGAAGAAGAAAACTTCGAATATGTCTCCCAGAAACAACTTGCAGATTTTATGCGTCGTTTGTTGGTGAAGCGATTTGAAAGCTCATTCGGTTCTTTTGAACAATCGATTAAGAATTTTCTTAATCTATATACCAGGGCTCAAGAATTTATCATCAGAACCGACCAATTTATATTAGACCGGAAACTGATCGAAAAAATATACCAAGAGGATGACGAAGTCATCGACCAGGCATTGATCGATTATCAAAACAACCTTGATCCGAAAAACTTCCCCAAGCGAGATAAAGTTTATAAAATCAATAAATTCCACAAAAAAGAACAATTCCTCAAGGATATCCAGGCAGATATCGATATGTTTAAGGAAATCCTGCAATTATTGGACGAGATGGATTTGGTTTCAGACGACCCTAAAGGCGCCTGCCTTGTTAGCCGCCTCAAAGAGGAACTCAACAAAGAACCAAAGCCAGGAGAGCCCAAGCGAAAGATCATCATTTTCTCAGAATATGCCGATACTGTTGCCCATCTCGAGCTGGCATTAAAAAATCACTTTGGCAACCGGCTATTGGTAATAAAAGGCAATATCTCTGAGAACTCCATCAGAACCATCAACCAGAACTTTGACGCCTCAAGCCAGGTTCAAAAAGACGATTACGACATCCTGCTTTCCACCGACCGCATCTCGGAAGGTTTCAACCTAAATCGTGCCGGCATGATCATCAACTACGATATCCCCTGGAACCCGGTCAGGGTGATTCAACGACTGGGACGCATCAACCGTATCAGCAAAAAGGTTTTCGACGAGCTTTACATTGTCAACTTCTTCCCCACCGAACAAGGCGCAACCATCGTCCGGTCCGAAGAGATTGCCAAGAACAAGATGTTCCTGATCCACAAAACCCTGGGGGAAGATTCGAAAATTTTCGACATCGACGAAGAACCGACCCCGGCTGGTTTGTTCACTCGCATAACCACCTTCGATGAAAATCAGGAAGGAGCCAGTTTCTACACCCAGATGCTCAACCGCTGGCATGAAATTCTTCTGGCTCACCCCGATCTTGAAGAAGATCTAAAAGACTTCCCTAATCGCGTCAAAGTATCCAAGGCGTTCGAGAGCGATGAAATGCTGGTCTTCTTCCGGAAGAACCGTTTGTTCATTCAAAGGCTGGCAGAGGGCAAAGATGAACCCACACTTATCTCATTTGAAGAGGCTTTGCCCTTGGTTGAATGTGACTACGATCAGCCAGGTTTGGATTTTTCGGAAAAGTTCTGGAGAAATTATCGCATCGCAGGTGAGATCAAGGTTGAGCGTTCTAATCGGGGTTTGTCCCCTGCCAGTGTGGAAGTGAAGGCAATCAATAACCTTGAATATCTGATCAGGTCCAGGATTGCCGAACTTGACCCCTATCACAAGTTTTTGGTCACCTTGCGCACCGATATGGCAGAATGGGGCACCCTGCCCAAATATACACAACGCCGTATCGTCAACTTGAAAATTGATAACCAAGACCATATCCGCGAAGCTGTCAACACCATCCAGGACCTTGAGTTGAAATTGGGCAAGAACTACCTCGATAAAGAAATCGAACGCTTCAACCAGATCCATCAAGAGATCATCATCGCCGTGGAGAACCAAAACCAATGACCGACCCAACCCTCACCAATTTGATCAACAATTTCAGCAATGAAAATCTAACTCATTTTATGCAGTGGAAAAGCCGTGATTTTGCACCCACGAAAGGGCACTTTGATCACATCATCGAAGAGGGTTTTGAAGAAATTCACAAGCTCGGTGAAATCCAGTTTGAAAATAAAGATCAACTCCTTGTGTGTTCAGTCAAAGTTACCAAAAACCTTACCGAACGTTCTGGCAAAAAAGCTCAGTTCGACCTGGCGAAGAAGGTCCTCAAAGATTACGGCGACCTCTATGATGGCATCTTTGTTTTCCATGATTCTGAGGGCAACTTCCGCTTTTCACTGATCTATGCCAATTACCTCGGCACCCGCAAAGAATTCTCCAATTATCGCAGGTTTACTTACTACGTCAGCCCAGAGTTGACCAATAAGACCTTTTGTCAAAGGTTTGACGGTGTTCATTTAGATTCTTTAGAGACAGTCAAGAATACTTTCTCAGTAGAACCCGTAACAACACAATTTTTTAATGAATTTCGCCGCATCTTTGATAAAACTAAAAGGGAATTTACGGAAGCCAACAAAAACACTGTTCTTAAAAGACTGGAGAGCAAGTATCAAAAAGAAGATTTGGAAGAACAAGTCAACAAATTCACCTTCACTTTTTTAGGGCGGATCATTTTTCTCTATTTCCTACTTCGTAAAGGTTGGATAGAAGGTCGTTCGGACTACGTGCGCTGTTTTGTAGAAGACAAGACCAACCACAATCTCTACCAAACCCTCCTGGAACCGCTCTTTTTTGAGGTATTTGCGAAAGAAGAAAGTCGACGTTCACCAGAGATTATAGAAATGCTTAAAGACACCCCCTATTTAAATGGTGGGCTATTTGAACATAGCGAGCTTGAACTCGAAATGAAAAAAGAGGGCATCCTTATCCTGTTCAGAGATCTCTTTATCCGGGATATCATTAACAACTTCTTCGAGGCTTATAACTTCACTGTGGATGAGAACTCACCGGATGATCAGGAAGTTTCCATTGACCCCGAGATGCTCGGCAAGGTTTTCGAAAACACCCTGGCTGAAGAAGAACGGAACAGAATGGGCACCTTTTATACTCCCCGGGAAATTGTCCATTTCATGGTCAGGCAGAGTATCGAACGCTACTTGTTAAATGAGACTTCTGTTGATTCCGGTAAAATCCATGAACTAATCTTTAGCAACAATTCAGACTTCCCAGAAATCTCAATCAGAGAAGCGGAAACTCTCGATAAGAAACTGGAAGCAGTGAAAGTGCTTGACCCTTCTGTCGGCTCAGGCGCTTTCCCTGTAGAATTTATGAACACCCTCATTGAACTGAGAAAAAAATTGAACGTTCGGGTTGGGAAACGTATCAATGAAGTCGTTCTTAAAAAATCGATCATTAAAAACAATCTTTATGGTGTCGATATCGACCCGAGCGCAGTTGAAATTGCCAAGCTTCGGCTTTGGCTATCTCTGATTGTCGATTACGACCGATCCCTGGTGGAACCACTACCCAGCCTTGATTTTCAATTCAGGGTTGGCAACTCACTTCAAGAGACCATTGACGGAATTGACGTCTTTCAAACTGCATCTGCTGACGCTCAAATGGGTTGGATTGAAGAGGACGAGGCAGTTAGGACCAGAAGCGCCCAAATGATCCGGCTTAAGGATGAATTCTACGCCACAACAAACGAAGAAATTAGGCATAGCCTTAAAAAACAGTTTGACACACTCGAGCAGGAATTGATTCAGTCCAGGTTGAATGACTTACGTGACCAATACTTACAGCAATCCATTCAGCGCACCCGGCGCGACCAGGAAAATGCACAGAAGACTTTAAAGAGAATAGAAGCCCTGGAACAAAAGATTGAAGATGGCACCTATAAGTTGTTCAAACCCGATTTTCATTTTTCTGAGGTCTATGAACGCACAGATGACCAAGGGCGAGCAATCAGTGGTTTCGATATCGTCATTGGCAATCCACCTTATGGTGTTTCGGTTGATAACGAAATCAAAAACTGGCATGGTTTAGGAAGCAAAGATAGCTATGGGGTTTTTATTTCGACATCACTCAAACGTTTTCTAAAGCCTGGTGGTGTCTTGGAGTTTATCACCTCAGACACCTGGTTAACAATTAAATCGCATAAACAATTGCGCTCTCAAGTTCTGGATAAAACCCTCCATCGTGTCATTCGCCTTCACCAGGACTGTTTTAATGCTACTGTTAATGTCAACATTCTTAACCTTTCCAATAGCCCCGCAGGTGAAGAAAACTACCTGATTGCTGCTGATCTTACCAACCAATCTACACGTGAGGAAGTGGACGAGCTGCAAGCAAACCTGCAAACGCTACCCAACCAAATCGGAAGATCCACTGAGAAGTATGCAGTCTTC
The DNA here is from genome assembly GCA_964570745.1 of uncultured Anaerolineaceae bacterium. GTDB lineage: Bacteria > Chloroflexota > Anaerolineae > Anaerolineales > Anaerolineaceae > Mesolinea. Next base: position 5,139 of record CAZMZQ010000034.1, on the reverse strand, counting down.
TCCTACCCTCAGCAATTGGTTCGCATCAACTCCAACCTGCCTATCTTTGT
>CAZMZQ010000034.1:0-5079 GCA_964570745.1 uncultured Anaerolineaceae bacterium | reverse complement strand
GATCTCTCCGAATGTGGATTGTCAGACGGTAAGCAAACCAATCAATGGAAAACAAGTTCCAGTTCGTCAGATTGAGTTTAACGACAAAACGGTTGAAATCGTGCGTTTTGGTGATGTTGCCGAGGTAAAAGTTGGTCTACAGACTGGTGATAATTGGACATATCTTTACCAGAATCCGGAAGCCCGGGGTTCGTACCACGACATCAACCAATATCGTCAGTTTTTGATAACAGAAGAAGAGCTAAAGAGAATTGCTTCTGATGACAAGTTGCGTATGAAGATTATTGAAAAGGGTTTCCACAAAACCCAGGATGAGAAAAACTTTGACCCTGATCGTTGGTTTGGGGGTCGTTACATTGTACCTTATGATAAAGGTGGAGAGAGTGACACAGACTCAGGTTGGCTACCTAATTATTACGTTCCAACCAATTATTTCATCGATTGGAGCTCCTGGGCATTGAATCGAATGAGAACACTAACCATTGGCAAGCGTGATGGCACTTCGCGTACTCAAATCGCTGGCGTTTTTAGGAATGTAGTCTTTTACTTCACAGAAGGTTTAACTTTGTCTTATACAGGGGTTTATGCTCCAAATTTACGCTTCAATTCCATTGGTGTTTTTGATGTCGGTGGTTCTTCGATCTTTACCGAATTCGATTTTTCTCATTTATTGGGTCTTTATGCAGGAAAAATGATCAAATTCATTGGTAAGAATTACATAGATCATACAGTCAATTTCCAGGTCGACGAAAATAAAGAACTGGCAATTCCGATCAAAACATCAGATGAGATAGAGGATTATGTAAGTTCAATTGTTGAGAAACAAAAAAATAATCCCCGGTATCCCTATCACCTTTATGAACAGAAGGAGATAGATCGTATTGTTTACGAACTCTATGGTCTCAATGAGGAAGATATACGGGAAATTGAAACCTGGTATGCCCGACGCTATCCAAAGCTGGTAAATAATTTATTAGCCGAATAAACATAATTAAAGGAGGAAAAAATGGGTTTATGTGAAGTTCAAGCAGCATTTGACATTCTCACTGAAGAAATCGATGGGTTGATCCCTGAAATAATCAAACAAGGCAACTCATTGATTGAATCCCGATCTTTTGATCAGGCTCGTAAGGTTATCGATCAAGCTGAGGCTTTGGAGAAGTTTAAGTTTGAAGTTCTTAAACTAAATCAACAATGGAATTCGTTGGTCACAAATATACCAACCAATTTGGAGAGTTTGGTTCATGAGGAGAAAACGGTATTGCCATTAGTGAGCGATGTCAATCCGAGAGGGTATCAATCTTCCGCGAACCAAACTTATGTTAAAGAGCAGTCTATCGAACTTCAAAAGTTCTTGAAAGGCAAAACTGCAACTGCTATCCGTTTATTTAATCCTTTACAGGATAAAATTCACGAACTTTCGCCATATGTGACTGAAAGATACCATAAGATGTTCATTACTTTCGTTTACGATGGAGAAGGATTCGTGAGAGTTGTTTTCTTAAAAGACAGCTTGAATTTGCTCTTATTGCCAAAAATGAATGAACTTAAAGACCCATACGGGCTCGCAAGAGATGTGAGTACAAAGGGAACGTACGGAAAAGGCAATACCGAAGCTAACTTTTCAAGGATGCATCAACTCGACAATATCATGGACTTAGTTAAACAATCATTCTTTTTGATATGATGGCTCATTCGTGGGGAAGACCTGTAATGCTCGCTTTGCTCAGAATGACGGATTAAGGGCAGATTGCTTCGGTTTGCTTGCAAAGACGGGTTAGATGATCCCATCCGCTACGCTCCTGAGACCCCAATCGCTGTGCTCTCGGGGCAGGCAGGTGGCTGGCGCAAACCACCCCCCCCTGGCCCCCTCCTCGGAAGGGGTAAGGTTTTGTCATCTTGAGGGACGAGGGATTTTAACATACAGAAGACAAGATTCTTCACTTCGTTCAGAATGACAGATTAAATGCAGATTGCTTCGCTGAGCTCGCAAAGACGGGTCGAGGGCAGATTGCCCCATCAGCTTTTAGCCATAAGCCATCCTTTCGTTGAACTTATTTGCTGTTTTTTACATTTACGTACAATTTTCACGTTTGCATTTCTCATGTGTCAGAATCTTTTTTTGCATTATAATTCCCATTAACCTTTCGTTAACCTATCCCTACATGGAGGAAAATATGAGAAAGCATTTTCTGTTAGTGGTTGCCCTGGTTTTAGCGGCAGCCATGTTAGTTGGCTGTACTTCTGAGAGTTCTTCTTTGTTAACCAAGATCCAGGAAAATAAGAAGGTCATCGTCGGAACTTCAGCAGATTATCCCCCCTACGAGTATCTCGATGAAGCCGGCAACAAAACCGGGTTTGACATCGACCTGATGGCTGAGATCGCCAAACGCATGGGTGTCGAAATCGAATGGGTGGATATGCCCTTCGACAGCCTGGTAGCTGCAGTTAGCAGTGGTAAGCTGGATATGTCTATTTCGTGCTTCAACTACGACGAAGAACGCGACAAGACGGTTGACTTCTCTGAGGCTTATTACACCACGGAAGATGCCTTCGTGGTCGGAAGCGCGTTTACCGGAACCATCACAGTGCCCGAAGATGTTGCGAATTTTAAAGTTGGCGTCCAGTCGGGGACTGTTCAGGATGGCTGGCTGACTGATAACCTGGTAACCCCAGGTCTGCTGCCCGAAGCGAATCTGTCGCGCTATGAACGTGTTGATCAGGCTGCACTGGACCTTGCCAATGGGCGGATTGAGGTCTTGATGGCAGATTATGTGCCGGTGCAAGCTTTGGTTGCTCAAAACCCCGACCTGAAAGTGGTATTCCACGCCGAACTGTCCACCGGTCCGATCAATATTGTTCTGCCAGACGGTGATGTCGAACTGAAAGCAGAGGTCGATCGTGTGATCAAGGAGCTGCAGGCTGAAGGTTTCATAGACCAACTGGCTGTAAAGTACTTTATCGAATAAAACCAAGCTCTGATTCAATTCAGGATTGAGCCATATCCCCCAGCGGCTGCGGTAAGGGCAACCGCTGGATAAAAATATCAGGAACCAGGGAGAAGCCTTTGAACTTTGGTCAGTTCGTTTCATATATTGCTCAGGGAACAATCTACACCGTTGGCGTGACTCTGATCTCCCTCCCCGCGGGGTTAGTGATCGGAACCGTTTTGGCTCTGTTGTATGTGTATGGCGGCAAAACCGCTGCCAGAATGTTGAATCTCTACAGCAGCATCTTCCGCGGGATTCCCCCAGTGGTCCTCTTATTCATCCTGTTTTTTGCGGTATCAAAAGGCATCAACCTCTCTGCCTTCTGGGCTGGCTCACTTTCCCTGGGGGTGGTGAGCAGCGCGTACCAGATGGAAATTGTGCGCGGTGCGCTGCTTTCAGTGAGCGGCGACCAATTGATGGCAGCCCGCGCGGTTGGGCTCAGCCGACTGCAGTCGATCCGCTACGTGGTGATTCCGCAGGCGATCCGGCTGGCGATTCCGCCCTGGTCCAACGAAGCGGCAATCATAATCAAAGACTCTTCTCTGGTTTATGCCCTGGGCGTTCCAGAAATTCTGAGGCGCGCACAGTTGATCGGGGCAAGCTCGCATAAATACCTGCCTGCTTACATCAGTGCTGCGGTAATCTACTTTCTGCTGGTATATATCACAACTCACTTGTTGACGCTGCTTGAAAAGAAGCTCGCCATCCCTTCCAATCCATAATCCGGAGTGCGCCATGCCCAAACCGATTCTAACCATCAAAAATCTGACCAAAAAATATGGCGAGAATGTCATCTTCCGGCACCTTGACCTTGACGTTAATGAAGGTGACACAATCGTGATCATTGGCCCGAGTGGGACTGGCAAGAGCACCCTCCTGCGCTGCGTGAACCTGCTCACCTGCCCAAACGATGGCCAGATCTGGCTGGACGACGTCGAAATCACTGCCAAAGGTACTGATGAAGACCTGGTGAGGCAGCATATTGGCATGGTTTTCCAGAATTTCCTTCTTTTCAACCATCTGACAGCCTTAGGGAACGTCAAGCTTGGCTTAACCAAAGTCAAACACATGTCTGATGCACAGGCTACCGAGAAAGCGATGCACGAGTTGACACGTGTAGGGTTGGCTGACCGGGCAAACCACTACCCCGGGCAGCTTTCGGGCGGACAGCAGCAGCGGGTGGGTATTGCCCGCGCGCTGGCGATGGACCCAAGAATAATGCTCTTTGATGAACCTACCTCTGCTTTGGACCCCGAGCTGATCGGGGAAGTGCTGGAGGTGATGCGGCAATTGGCATTGGATGGTATGACCATGCTGGTGGTGACGCACGAGATGGGTTTTGCCCGCGAAGTTGCAGACCGGATCATCTTCATGGAGAAGGGGTATATCGTCGAAGAAGGCTCTCCGGATGAGATGTTTAATCATCCGAAGTTCCCGCGCACACGCGAATTTCTGTGGAAAATCACTGAATTGTATGGAAAGAAGGAAAAGGACGCCGAATAATGCTGACCTGGCTGAGCTATTTCGAACGCTTTGGTAAGAACTTCCTGCGAGGCGCAGGGGTGACGCTGGAGCTGACGGCAGTAGGGTTGGCGATTGGCTTCGTGCTCGGTTTGCTGCTGGCGCTGGCTCGCTGTTATGGACCAAAATGGCTTCGGGATTTGGCAGGAGCGTATATCGCTATCTTTCGCGGCACACCGCTGCTGGTGCAGCTTTTCATCATTTATTACGGTTTGCCTGAAATTGGGATTACTTTCTCTCAAACGACCTCAGCCTACCTGGCTCTGGGGCTGAACAGCGCTGCATACCAGGCGGAATATCTGCGCGGCTCAATCAACGCTATTGGCGAAGCTCAGATGCAGGCTGGCCGGGCGGTGGGGCTCTCCAAGTGGAAGACGATCGGCTACATCATTTTGCCCCAGGCACTGCGGTTGGCACTGCCAAGCTGGTCTAACGAGCCAGTTTCCCTGCTTAAGACTACCGCAATTGTTTTTCTGATCGCGGTGCAGGATCTGATGGCAGAAGGCAAGCGTGCCGCCACCGCAACTTTCGATTTTGTTGGCGTCTACATTGCAGTAGCGGTTGTATA
>CAZMZQ010000033.1:0-12564 GCA_964570745.1 uncultured Anaerolineaceae bacterium | reverse complement strand
CCATTGCTTTTGTGTCATAGTATTCTCCTTAAGTGAATTTTATCAGAGGTTGGGCGAGATAGGGCGGGTAACGAACTTAGCTGTGCGAACAAAAAAGGTAACTTTTGGTTAAGTTCCGAGATGGTAGGGTTGTGAAACCTTTGTTTTATTCATTTAAGTTTTTCGAACATTGGGAAAAGGTGTAAACTAATTCAATGGAACAAGCAAAGCTTTCTTCAAAAGCCCGCAAACTTCTTACGGCACTTATCATCTCGATGGTTTTGCTATTTAGCCTAAACCTGCTTCATACCTATGTTAGCCTGGAAGGTCTTAGTTTTTGGGGTTACCCTTATATCAGTTCATTTATTGAAGATAGCGACAATCCGATAAAAATGAAGAAGAGCAAATGTTCACCTTTCATTTCTCTTGATGAAACCAAACTTGTAAAAATTTCCCTGACCAATACGGTTGATAAGGATTTGACTGCTTTTTTTCAATCTGTTCTGAGCAACCCCGATTTGCCATATGGAATGGACCACATCACTGAAGATGTGCCATTATTGGCTGGAGAAACAAAAGTCGTTAGCATAGAGGTAAGTGCTGCTAACATTGTAGAGAACAGACAGGTGTTAGTCCGATCTTTTGTAAGTTGGCAACCTGTCTTTGTTTCGCACCGGTCAATTGAGTGTCATAGTGTCGTTATTCCTTTTTCAAATATTAATAGTGATATTGTTGGATATGGAATATTTGCTCTTTTAACTTTGACCACTGTTATCCTTGCAATATATTTTCGAAAACAGGATCCGTTTACTATTCAGCGACATCGTACAAGAAGCAGTCTGATTTATCTGCTTGTCGCATTAATTATTATGACAATCGGCAGTTTGACAGGCAGCTTGCTGTTGGGTTTTTCAATGATTGTTTTCATTGTTTTAGGACTTCTTGCCTTTTGGCAACACGATTTTCAATAAAAAAACCGGATTGATGTCCTGACAATCCGGTTTTTCTAAAAAGGTTTGCTCTAATTCCAGTTCTCCAATATCTCTTTTACTTCTGCCAAGAATTTGTCACCGGATTCGCCGTCTACAGCCCGATGATCAAAGACGTAAGAAAGGTAGACCATGGGTCTGATTGCGATTGAGTCGTTACCATTCTCGTCGGTTATGACGATCGCGCGTTTCTGCATTGCACCTGTACCCAAAATACCCAATTGAGGTTGATTAATGATTGGCATTGCAAAGAGGGAGCCTGCTGTACCATGGTTGGTCAACGTGAAGGTTCCTCCACGCACCTCATCGGGCTTAAGTTTTTTATTACGGGCGCGATCTGCAAGGTCGTTAATCTGAATTGCGAGACCCATTAATGAAAGGTTTTGCACCTGCTTGATGACCGGAACAATCAGTCCACCTTCACCTAAAGCAACAGCCATACCAACATTAACATCAGAGTAGACGAATATTCCTTCGTCGGTCCAGGTAGCGTTAACAATTTTGTGATTGCTCAAAGCCTTTGCGAGAGCAGATACAAAATAAGCAGTGAGGGTCAGGTTGACACCATCCTGAGCAAACTTTGCCTTATTTGCCCTGCGGTGCGCCAAAACACGAGTCATGTCAACTTCCATTACCGTTAATACTCTTGGTGATGTTTGGACAGAATCGACCATATGAGCTGCAATTTGCCTTCGGGTTGAGGTATGTGGTATCAGTTCGCCTAGCATATCTGGGGGAATCGTCGTGGGCTTTAGACCATGCTCAGTTTTTGTTTTCTCTCCGACCATTGGCTCAGATACGGTCTGCGTCTCTTTACGGGAAGCGGCAAGATATAGTTCGACATCCTGCTTTGTAATTCGCCCTCCTGAACCTGTTCCTGGTATCAGATCGGGATTAAGCTTATGTTCATCAAGCATTTTTCGAACTAGGGGTGAGAGAAAAGTTGATTTTTCGCCAGTCTTTACAGGTGTTATGGTTGGCGATTCTCTTCGGACTACTGTCTCAGTTGAGGTTTGTTTGTCTGTATCTTCAGATGAGGTGTGATGTTTTTCCACCGTATCTGAAGCCAGTTTTTGTTCAGGCTCAGAGGGGCTGGTCTCTTCAAGGCTTTCGCCTGGATTGCCTACCAATCCCATACTCTCTCCGACTTTTACGACTTCGCCTGCAGGTATATCGATACGTAACAGAACTCCAGCAACCGGGCTGGGAAATTCGGTGATAACTTTATCAGTCTCAATCTCGAGGATCGATTCCATCTCTTCTACGGTATCACCGACTTCCTTTAGCCAGTTTGTCACTGTCAATTCTTCAACACCCTCACCTGTTCTTGGTGCAATTAGTTTAGTTGCCATCTTGTCCTCCTGGTCTGACCATTGGGAAGCGTTGGGGGTTGCTCTCGTGCATGATCTCATAAACTTTGTTAAATATTGACTCGGCGTTTGGTTTACTGTAATAATCACCATCGGTTCCATAAGCCGGTCGATGTGCAGCAGCGGAAAGAGTTTGTGGTGCAGAATCAAGCCACTGCCAGGTGTCTGAATCACTCAGAACTTGATCCAACATATAAGCACTGGCACCACCGGGGACGTCTTCGTCCACGAAGAGGACCCGTGAAGTCTTTTTGATGGATTCTTTAATCATGCCATAACGATCAAAGGGCAAGAGAGATTGAACATCAATCAACTCAACGCTTATACCTACCTTAGCCAACATATCAACAGCATTCTCTGCAATTCTTACGGTTGCACCATAAGTTACCAGTGTTAGGTCGCTGCCCTGCCTCAAGGTCTCAGGTACTCCAAGAGGCAATTTGAATTCAGCAATATTGTCTGGCATGCGTTCCTTGAGCCTGTAGCCGTTTAGCACTTCCACAACAAGAGCAGGGTCATCGCCTTCAATCAGAGTGTTGTAGAAACCGGCTGCCTGGGTCATGTTACGGGGAACCAAAACATGCATTCCACGCACCAGGTTGATGATACCTGCCATAGGTGATCCAGAATGGAAAATGCCTTCCAAGCGATGCCCACGTGTTCGAACAATTAATGGAGCTTGCTGTCTGCCAGCGGTTCGCCAGCGCAAATTGGAGAGGTCATCTGCCATAATTTGTAAGGCATAGAGCAGGTAGTCGAGATATTGGATTTCAGCGATCGGTCGTAACCCACGAAGTGCCAACCCGATGCCTTGACCGAGAATAGTCGCCTCACGGATACCGGTATCTGATACCCGAAGAGTTCCATACTTTTCCTGAAGACCGCGGAAGCCCTGATTAACATCTCCGAGATTCCCTACGTCTTCGCCAAATGCAACCAAACGCGGTTCTCGCGCAAGTAATTCATCAAAAGCCTGGTTTACCACCTCAAAACCCATCACCATTGGTGAGTTTTCGGAGTATTTTGCCGGCACGCCCTTTTCAAGAAGCGGTGATTTTTTTGAATCTGAAAACAAAAAGCTGTTGTAATAATCATTTTTCTGTTTTTCGAGCTGTTTGTCCCAATTATACAAATCCAGCCAATGCTTGTTTTCAATCTCTGACACAGTAATCAAAGCTTTGTGGACCGCTTCGGCAATATCACGGTTGAGAGGATCAGCGATGCTCATCAAGTTTGTTTCAATCTCATTTATCTCTGCTGCATGGATACTATCGCTTTCGCCAAGTTTTTTAAGAAGGCGACCAGCTTGTTGACGAGATTCTTTTATCGGGTTCTGGAAAGAATCCCAGGCGTTTTTGCGTGCTTGTTCTACTGTTTGCTTGTCTTCTGCTTCCCAGGTGTTAAATTCTTCGTCAGTAGCAACGTCGTGATCGATGAGGTATTGCCGGAAGCGACGTAAAGAGTCGTATTCAACCTCCCACTCCAATCTTTCTTTGGATTTATAACGTTCATGTGAGCCTGATGTTGAGTGACCCAAAGGCTGGGTGACATCGGTGACATGGATGATGGAGGGGATATGGTGAAGCCGGGCAGTTTCTTCTGCCAGGGTATAAGCATCCCATAGGGCAGGGAAATCCCAAGCGCGAACACGATAAATATCGTATCCACGGTCGCATTTTTCGGCAGGACACTGGATTCGTTGGAAACCTTCCAGGGCGGCGGAAATATTTTCTTTGACCATCTGAAATTTATTAGGAACAGAGATTCCGTAACCATCGTCATAAATGCTGATTATTGCAGGTGCTTTTAGCACACCGATTGCATTGACAGCTTCCCAAAAAGGACCTTCTGCGGTGGAAGCATTTCCAATTGAGACCCAGGCAATTTCATTACCATTGTTGCTAAATTCTGTTAAACCTTTGAGTTCGTCAAGTTTTCTGTAAAGTACTGATGCATAAGCCAGACCGACAGAACGGGGCATCTGACTGGCAGTTGAGGCAGCATCTGCTGAGGAGTTGTAGCGGTCGGATTGACTGAGCCATTCGCCGTTTTTGTCGATTAGCTGTGAGGCAAAATGACCGTTCATATTGCGACCACCGGAGTGGGGGTCAAAATTGGGGTCCGCATGGGCATAGAGTTGGGCAAAAAACTGCTCAAGATTTAGCAATTCGAGCGCCATCATCCAGGTTTGGTCACGATAGTATCCGGCACGCCAGTCACCTTTACGAAAATGGTGAGCGATGGTCAGCTGGATCAACTCCTTGCCGTCACCGAAAATACCAAATTTTGCTTTTCCGGTCAGCACTTCGCGGCGACCGATAATTGACGCCTGGCGTGAGCGATAACCAAGGCGATAATCGTTAATTAACTCTTCATTCGTTAAGGGCAATTCAGGAATTTTGTCTGACATAAGCCTCCTATTCACTATAGATTGTTATCCAATTAAAATTATAGAGAACCAACGAATGGAATTCAAAGGTATGTACAGAGGTGAAGGTTGGTCTAATATATTATTAACAAGGCTTGAACGTTAAGTTGGGATCCAACCCTTTTTGTTTCAAGTGGAAGCGGAGACCAGAGATTATCCTTTTATTGCTCCACCGAGCATTCCGCGGATGAAGAAACGTTGGAAGATGATATAGATTAAAACGGTTGGAAGTGCGACAATAATTGCACCAGCAGCCATCAACGATATGTTTGATGTATATCGGCCCTGAAAAAATGCCAGACCAACCGGCAGGGTACGCATAGCTTCTGACTGTACCATCACCAAGGCTAGCAAGAATTCATTCCAGGTCCACATGAAGATGAGGACGATTAATGTAGTCGTAGCTGGTTTGGATAAGGGCCAGAGAATAAGCCAGAGCGTTTGCCAGCGGCTACAACCGTCAATTGTGGATGCATCGGTTAACTCGCGGGGGGTATTCTCAAAGAATGTAGACATCCAGAGAGTGCCAAAAGAGACACTGAGACCAACCTGGGGCAAAATGAGCGCCCAATAAGTGTTGCGCAGACCAAGAAGCCCCATCCAATTGTAAAGGGGGATGACCATGGCTTCAAACGGAACCATATATCCAACCAGCATCAAGGTGAAAAGGATTGATTTGCCAGGTAATGGCAGCTGACCGAAGGCGTATCCGCTGAGTGTCGAGAGAAGGACACTTGCTATCACGACAACCGTGGTGACGATGACGCTATTTTTAAAGAAAATGTTGAATTTTCCAACTGTCCAGGCTTGACGGAAATTTTCAAGCGTCCAGATTTGGGGGATGCTGAACGGGGATGATGCTATTTCAACGTTTGATTTGAAAGCACTCATGAGAGCACCATAAACGGGGATAAGGACAATCAACATAAAGACGATCAAGACAAGATAACGCGGTATGAGCTTGTTCCAATGAAGAGTCATGCTGCCTCATCGGTGTGATCAGTCATCAATTTTCTGATCAAAAGTGATAGGCTAAGGATCACAATAGTCAAAACAGTCGCCATGGCTGCGCCATAACCGATATTGTTGTTTAGAATGGCAGTGCGATAAATAAGGAAACCAGTAACCATAGTGCTTTCACCTGGTCCTCCTCGTGTGGTGGCGTAGACCAGGTCAAAAACCCTCAATGCAGCAATTATTGTGGTAATTAAGGCAACGCCTATTTCAGACTTTAACCCGGGGAGAGTGATATAAATAAATTGCTGCAACTCGTTTGCCCCATCGAGGCTTGAGGCTTCGTAATATTCTCCGGGTATGCGCTGCATGCCTGCCAGGAAGAGGACCATGCAAAACCCATACTGGACCCAGGAGCCAACAGAACCAACGGCTGACAATGCCCATTGGAAGCTTCCGAGCCAGGCTTGCTGCAAATGTTCCAGCCCGATTATCCCAAGGAATAAGTTGATCGGACCTGTTGTTGGATGGAACATCCAGCGCCAGATTACCCCGACCACTACCATGCTGATTACCTGGGGCAGAAACAAAACTGTTCGGAAAAAGGTAAACCCGGGTAGTGGGTAACGTCCTAAAAGGGAGGAGAGAAAAAGTCCGAGCAAGATGGGAATGATACTGTAAAAGAAGATAAAACTCAGGTTGTTCGAGAAGGCATTAAGAAAGTTTGAATCTTTTAATAGATTGATATAGTTTCCCAAACCGACCCAGGTGTTCGATTTGCCCAGGGCACCCCAATCATAGAAGCTGCTTCGAACTGTATCAGCAATGGGAATCAGGGTGAAGAGCAAATATATTAAAAAGGCTGGAAATAGATAGAAATAACCTATCCATTGGCTTTCTCCGGGTCGTCTTTTTGTTTGAGGTTTCATGGTAAAAAACAGACCGATCTTCTTTCGAAGACCGGTCTGTTGAAGGTTGAGTTATTGACCCTGTTCCTGCAGGAAGCGGGCATAATCGGCTTCCACAGCTGCGGTGAAATTAGCAGGTGTCGAAATGCCACCAAGTAATTTTTGCAGTTCGGCAACCAGGGTGTCGTAGAAGGTTGGTGTTGCCCAGTCAATATAATGACCGACAGCGTTGTTTTTGTTAACTGCCTCCCAGGCGAAAAGCGTTTCACCAAAGAGATTGTTGGTATCAACTTTGCTGCCTTCAGGCAGAGACATAGCCGGCAGCATGCCAGCTTGTGCCCAAAGCTCAGCTGCACGCGGGCTGATCATCCAATTCAGATATTCTGCTGCCAGATCGGGATGTTGGGTTGTTTTACGAATGGAATAGGGGATTCCAACGCCACCGATTGCCATGGTTGGTTGTCCGCTGAAACCTGGCAATAAGAAAAAGCCAAATTCCTGGTCGGTTCCGGTCATCAGCTCGGGGGCAAACCAAGAGCCTGTAATGGTTAGCGCACCTTCACCAGCTTTGAAATTATTGTTGCTGTCATCGTAACCAATTCCGGGATAACCCTGGGTAAAATAACCGGCTTGAGCCCAATCAGACAGAATCTGAGCAGCTTCGCGGTTTTCAGGGGTGTCAAACGAGGCATTGTTGACGCCGTAGGTGAGGTTGTTGATGTAATCCAGGCTGACAAGGAGATGCTGAATGGCGCTATATTCATGAATTGCGTTCCATCCGTCCAGAGAACCAAAAGCTATCGGGGTGATACCAGCAGCTTTGATATCAGCCAATAGTTGTTCAAAGTCTTCAAACGTTGTGGGAACTGACCAATCATTGTCCTTGAAAATGCCCTTGTTGTAAAAAACACCGACAACTTCAGCAGTCGGGCTGACACCATAGAGGTTGCCTTGCCCGAAAGTTTTTCCATCAGGAGTGAAACTGTTGCGGCTGGCAACACTGGTAGAAAAGACGTTTGCCCAGTTATATTTAGCCAGATAGTCATTAAGTGGTAATAACAAGTCAGCTTCGACCATGGCACCCATATCGCTGCGTCCCTGGTTGACCTGGGCGACATCAGGACCGTCGGATTCGGCGAGAGCCAGTTTTACGGTCAATTTCAAATCGTCCAGAATTTTTACTTCGCGCTGGATTTTTACACCGGGGTGGTCAGCTTCAAATTCGAGGTTGAGTTGATCAATCACAGCACTTTCTTCAGAACGGTAGAACTGATCCCAAACCAAGAGGTTAATTACCTGTTCAGGCTCCTGGGTTGATTGTTCAGGTGTTGGTGAGGTGCAGGAAGTTAATGCGAGTAAAAAAATCACTGTAATAAGAAAAAAATTGCGATAGCGTTTCATGTATTCTCCTTAGGTAATTTACACAAAATGGTCTGTCAGGCAGAAAATTATAACCCAGCATCAATGTGCTTGATTGATGTATACTATCTTTTCATTTATACTATTGGTAGAGGTGTGTTTAATGAAAAAAGCGATTATCACTGGAATTACCGGGCAGGACGGCTCCTACCTGGCAGAATATTTGCTCAGCATGGGCTATGAGGTACATGGTATTATCCGACGTGCCAGTACCTTTAATACAAAAAGGATCGATCATCTTTATCGCGATCCGCATGTCGTGAATGGTTCTGCACAATTGTTCTTACATTATGGCGACCTGGGCGCAACAGGCGTTCTGACTGACGTGATCTACGACACGAAACCGGATGAGATTTATCATTTAGCGGCTCAAAGCCACGTGCGTGTTTCTTTTGATATGCCCGAATATACCGGCGATGTGACCGGGCTGGGTACAACACGCATGCTCGAAGCCGTGAGGCGGCTGGGAAAAGGGACCCGTTTTTACCAGGCTTCGACCAGTGAATTGTTTGGATCTGCAAAACCTCCCCAAAATGAAAACACCCCCTTCCATCCTCAAAGCCCTTATGCAGTAGCAAAGTTATATGCGTACTGGATGGTTGAGAATTATCGTGATGGTTACGGTATGTACACCGTCAACGGCATTTTATTCAACCATGAAAGCCCACGCCGGGGAGAAACCTTTGTGACACGCAAAATCACCCGAGCTGTAGCAGCGATCTTAGCAAAAAAACAAGAAAAACTCTTTTTGGGTAATCTGGATTCCAAACGCGACTGGGGATATGCCCCTGAGTACGTTGAAGCGATGCATAAACTCTTGCAGCAGGAAACACCAACAAATTACGTGTTTGGCACCGGTGAGTCTCATTCTGTTCGCGACTTTTTGGATGAAGCTTTTGGCTATGTGGACCTGGACTGGAAGAAATATGTCGAGATCGACCCGCGATATTTTCGCCCGACGGAGGTGGATTATTTGCTGGCTGACCCAACCAAAGCAAACGAAAACCTGGGCTGGAAACCAAAAGTGAAATTCCACGAGCTGGTAAGGATAATGGTGGACGCTGACATGGAATTGATGGGACAAGATTGCCCTGGTGAAGGACGCAGGATTTGTCATGAGAAGTTTGATGGCTGGCACCGCTGGGACGACCAGGTCATCACGATGGATAAGTAAATGAAAATACTCCCTCAGAAGAGGGAGTATTTTTGTATCAATATCGACCTGTTCTTTTATCTTTTATCAAAAATAGTGTAAAATAAACCCTCGGAGTAGTACGTTTGAAGGTGTTGTCAGAAAAGGGCAGTTGCTGAGAAGCCCACAGTAACCACAAACCGAAGTCGCCGGAACTATTTGGAAGAAGAAATCGAAAGAAATTAGACCTTCCCGGGAGAGCCCGATAACGCTCAACCCAAGAGCGCTCCATACGGAGCGAATTGAGGTGGTACCACGGAATTAACTTTCGTCCTCTGATTCAGGCGAAAGTTTTTTATTTTTTACGTAGAGAGGCATGAGATGACAGAGTTACCGAAGGCATACGATTTTAAGGAATACGAAGAGAAAATTTATCAGATCTGGGAAGAAAAAGGCTATTTCAAGCCAACCAATGATCCAAACATGCCGGAGCATGACCCAAGTATTGAGCCTTTTGTTATCGTCATTCCACCTCCTAATGTCACTGGTGCACTTCACCTGGGTCATCCCATGTTTGTGACGACTGAAGACATCATGATTCGTTATCATCGCATGAAGGGAGAGCCGACATTGTGGGTGCCTGGTACGGACCATGCCGGCATAGCCACCCAGCTTCAGGTTGAAAATCAGCTGCGAAAAGAAGGAACCTCGCGCGAAGAACTTGGTCGTGAGGCTTTTGAAGAGCGCGTATGGCAATGGAAAGAAAAGTATGGTGGAGAGATTACCCATCAGCTCAGGCGAATGGGTGCCTCTTGTGATTGGGATCGCGAACGGTTTACCCTGGATGAAGGTTTGTCTCGCGCTGTGCGCGAGGCTTTTGTGAGGCTTTATGAAAAAGGGCTGGTTTATCAGGGTCCGAGGATGATCAACTGGTCACCCGGTCTGCAAACGGCTGTCTCTGACCTGGAAGTTGAATATTCGGAAGAGCAGGGCAAACTATATTATTTCAAATATATGCTGGCAGATGGCTCCGGAGATTACCTGCCTGTCGCTACGACACGCCCGGAAACAATCCCTGGTGACAGCGGTGTTGCCGTTCATCCGGATGATGAACGCTATCGCAAATTTATTGGAAAAGAAGTGCTTGTGCCAATTTTGGGCAGAAATATACCTGTGATTGCTGATGATTATGTGACCAAGGAGTTTGGAACGGGTGCACTCAAAATCACGCCAGGGCATGATCCGCATGACTATGAAATCGGACAGCGTCATCACCTGGAACTGATCAATATCATGAACAAAGACGCCACCCTCAATGAAAATGCCGGACCCTTCGCCGGTATGGAGCGCTTCAAAGCCCGAAAAGCAATCTGGTCAGATATGGAAGCTGCCGGACTGGTTATAAAAGAAGAGCCATATCTGATGAATGTACCGCGGTCACAGCGTGGTGGAGAGATCGTTGAACCACTTGTTTCGACACAATGGTTTGTAAAAATGGACAGCCTGGCTGAGATGGCGGCTGAATCTGTTCGCAAAGGAGAAGTCACCTTCGTGCCTGAGCGTTTTACCAAGGTATTCCTGAACTGGATGGATAATATCGAGGACTGGTGCATCAGCCGGCAGTTATGGTGGGGACACCGAATCCCGGTTTGGTATTGCCAGGATTGTCACGAGGTGATCGTTGCAAGGGAAGAACCGACTGTTTGCCCGAAATGTGGATCCGTTGATCTGAAACAAGACCCTGACGTACTGGACACCTGGTTTTCCTCCGGTTTGTGGCCTTTTTCGGTATTTGGCTGGCCTGATGAAACGCCTGATTATCGTTATTTCTACCCGACCAGTGTGATGGAGACAGGTTATGACATTATCTTTTTCTGGGTTGCTCGGATGGTGATGGACGGACTTTTCTTCACTGGCAAAGCCCCGTTCCATACCGTCTATTTGCACGGGATGGTGCGAGATGACAAGGGTCAGAAAATGAGCAAGACTAAGAATAACGTCATTGACCCCCTTGTGCTAATGAACGAATATGGGACTGACGCCCTCAGATTTTCACTGGTCGTGGGCTCCAGCCCAGGTAACGACCAGAATGTCGGCACCAAAAAAGTGGAGGCAAATCGTAACTTTGCCAACAAAGTCTGGAATATTGGTCGATTTGTGATCAATGCAATTAATAACGTTAAAGAACCAATAAACTCTGAACCAAATTGGACCCTTGCGGACTCCTGGATCTGGGCTCGCACGAAGCAAACGGTGAATAGTGTCAATAACTTATTCGAAAGCTACCAGTTTGGTGAGGCAGGACGACAGGTTTACGAATTTCTTTGGAACGATTTTGCTGACTGGTACCTTGAATCTGCCAAGCGTCAACTGGCAGAGGGCGGAGACCGGGCTGCCTACACAGCAATTATTCTGGCTGATGTATTGGGACTGATGCTGCGGCTGTTGCACCCTTTTACCCCGTTTGTGACTGAAGCGCTATACGGGTATCTGAAAGAAGCCTGTGAAACGAATGAAATTATTTTTAACAATGAACAGAACTGGGAAGAGCACCTGATTGTTGCTCGTTGGCCAGAACGAATGCCACAAGAAGATTGGGAAGCTGGTGCAATCAAAGACTTCGACCTGGTGCAGGAAATTGTGCGATCCATCAGGAATCTTCGGTCTGAATACAAGTTTGAACCGAGCAAAAGCATCAATGCAATCCTGGTGAGTGAAAATAAAGAAAGTTTTCTGAATAAAAATAAGAATTTACTGGTGGATTTAGCAGGCTTGAACGAAGAAACCATTCAAATTACAGATGTCAAAACTCAGCCAGAGGGTTTGACTGTGTTGGTGATTGAAGATATTGAAATCTATCTGGATTTAACTGCCAGCGCCGACGTTGAACATGACAGCGAAAGGTTGGAAAAAGAACTCGCGGAAGCAGAAAGTCATATTGCTCGCCTGGAAAAACTTTTGGCATCACCTTTCGCTCAAAAAGCCCCGGCAAACGTGATTGAGGCCGAACGGGAAAAACTGGCTGGTTATATAAGCAGTGCAGAGAAACTTCGAAACAGGCTGAAAAAGTAAAAGAAGGTTGTCTTTAAAAAGTAGTTTGGCTTGAGTGCCCGGGTTTTTATCCGGGCACATCAATCTTGATCAAATCCCGAGATCGTTACTTATTTTGAATCGAATCTTTGCTTTTCCAAGGCAATAATGCGTTTTAAAATTGTCAGTGAAACAGCGTAGGTGGAATCCATTCCAAAGTATGAGAGTGCACCAGCACCCAGGTTTTTGCCTTTGGTGTAAGGTGTGTCTGAAACATAATGCATAATACCCAGATCGAAAGGAAGTTTGTTCAAATTGACAATTTGGTTTACGGGATAACGCTGTGGTCTCGAGA
>CAZMZQ010000032.1:0-12682 GCA_964570745.1 uncultured Anaerolineaceae bacterium | reverse complement strand
TCTTGATTTTCTCGCTCGAACATCACCACCTCCACATCGCAGTCATTATAATCCAAGCCTGCCGACCGCTCCCCTGCCTCCCTCCAAGGTGGGGTCCGGAAAGAGTAGTCTAATAACCCCCTCTGAACAGGGGGAATTAAAGGGGGTGTGGGAAACGTCATCGCGAGCCTCACAAGCGTCACTGCGAGACCCTTTGCCAGCGAACCAGGTTTAAGAAAAGCAGCTAAGTTTGGCAAAGGGTCGTGGCAGTCTGCATTTAATCCTTTGTCCATTCAGGCATACTAATTACCTGGGTTTCGGGAGACGTCATCGCGAGCCTCAGTTGCGAAGCGATCTCTCTGGGTATGCCTGAATAGACCATCTTTCCGTTGAACTTATGTGCTGTTTTCTACAATTACGAGTATTTGCTCTTTGGATGTTTTATAATCTTCGGGTAGTTATTCTTTTATTATTTGTTTGATATTTATAACTATATTAAGAATTGTGAGGTTCAAAATGTCCGTAATACGAACAATTTTAGGGGATATTGACCCGAGCGAAGCAGGTATTGTCGATTCGCACGAACATCTCATCCGTATCGGTGGTGGAGAAGTCAATGCAGAAGGTGAAGATTATCGCCTCCCATCAGTAGAAGCTGCCGCTGAGGAATGCGAGCGTTTCATGCAATACGGCGGTAAAACCGTCGTCGAAATGACGCCGGCGTCCCTGGGCAGAGACATTGTCAAAATGCTTGAGCTAAATGAAAAGCTGCCTGGTCTCCATCTTATTCAAACCACAGGTTTTCAATTCAGCGGTGTTTACGACCAAACCTGCCACTGGGTGATGCGTTATTCAGTCAATCAGATCGCCGACCTTCTCATCGCAGAGATCGAAGAAGGCATCGATGAACACGATTACATGGGTCCAATCGTCAAACGCAGCAAGGCAAAAGCCGGCTGTATCAAAATTGGCACATCTTACGGTTTCATCACCCCATTTGAAGAGAAAGCCATCCAGGCTGCAGCAATTGCCTCCATTGAAACCGGTGCACTCCTCAACACCCATACCAGCCGTGGGACCATGGCGATGGAACAGGTCGATCGCTTCCTGGCGCTCGGTGTCCGACCCGACCGAATCATGCTCGGACACGTACAGAAAAACCCAGATCCCTGGTACCACAAGAAACTGGCATCACGAGGAGTTTCTTTCAGCTATGATGGCGGCTACCGCGTTAAATACTGGCCCGATAGCGACCGGGCAGATCTCATCAAACAGCTGATTGCTGCCGGATATCAAAAACAAATCACCCTGGCAACCGATTCTGGAAAAAAATCCTATCAAAAAGCTTATGGCGCAGGAACTGGCATCGATTATGACCTCAGCGTTTTCGTTCCCCGTTTACGCGAAGAAGGCGTCTCTGAAGATGCCATCGAAGATATGCTGGTCAACAATCCTGCACGATTATTTTCTTTGGAAAAATAACCAATCGCTCCAGGCAAACACTTGTGTGAGTTTTTTCTCACACAAGTGTTTGTTTTAATCTAACATCCCCTCATTTAAAAACCCGGCTTTTATTGCACAAATGTGCTTAATTATTAATCTTTGTTGAATTTATTGCACAATTGTCTTATTATTTATGTTGTTCCATACCTATTATTATTTCAATTGGTGGTCATTGTGGCAAAAAATCCAAAAAATAATAATCAAGACAAGGAAACTTTCCAGCTTGAGTTGCTGGCTGAGGTTGCCTCGCTCTATTACGAGCAGGATCTAACCCAAAAAGAAATCGGAGATAAGCTGTTCATTTCAAGGTCCCGTGTCTCCCGTTTACTCACCGCAGCCAAAGAAAAGGGCGTTGTGACCATCTCCATCCACCATACCGGCGAGAGATCTTTCGAGTTGGAACGGATGCTCGAACGGAAATATCGTCTCGATAAAGCTTATGTTCTAAACAGTAACAATCTCAGTTATTCAGATGTTCTGCGCCTGATGGGTATTTTTGCCGCCAAGTATATCAACAATCAATTCAAAAACAACCAGATCATTGGAATCACCTGGGGCAAATCGGTTTCGCATACCATAGCCGCGCTTAACCCAAACCCCTCTCTCAAGCTCGAAGTCGTCCAGGTTATCGGCGGAACACTGGTTCAAAACCCGATTATCAATATCCCCTCTCTTCTTCAATCGTTTATGAGCAAGTTTGACGCCACAGCCATTTATCTGAACGCGCCTCTTTACGTTGATGATCAGCAAACCTGTGACCACCTCAAGGCAGAACCGGCGATCGCTTATGCCCTGGGCAAAGCCAGAAATGCAGACATTTTACTGACCGGAATCGGCGAAGCCAGCGAAGAAACCTTTCAATACATGTGGTTTGGTTTCGACATCAAAAAGGAATTAAATCAACTATTAAAAGCAGGAGTTGTTGGCTCAATTTGTGCTCAGACCTATGATATCAACGGCACCCCGGTGTCAAATGGTTTTAACAGCCATGTTATGGGCGTTGCTCTCGAAGAGTTAAAAACCGCTAAAAAAGTTGTCGCCGTTTCAGGCGGCAGAAGAAAAGCTGAAGCTGTCCTGGGTGCTTTGCGTGGTGGTTATATTGATGTTTTAGTGACCGACTCTCAATGTGTCAATGAGATGGTCAGATTTGACATGAACTAATAAAAAATCTGGTGTTTATTTTTTAAACCCAAAAAAGGAGACTATTTTGAGCAAAATCGATGAAGTTACCCGTGAATCCTGGATCATGAGCACTTTTCCCGAGTGGGGAACCTGGCTTAATGAAGAGATCGAACAGGAAGTTGTCAAACCCAACACTGTTGCTATGTGGTGGTTGGGCTGTACTGGTCTTTGGGTCAAAACGCCCGGAGATGCAAATATCGTTATTGATTTCTGGCTTGGCAACGGCAAGCGCACCAAGGCTACCAAAAATATGGTCGCCGGTCACCAAATGGCTAACATGTGTGGAGGGCGCCTCTTGCAGCCCAATCTGCGCGCCAGCCCATTTGTGATGGATCCTTTCGCGGTCAAAAAAGTTGATGCTGTTTTATCCACGCATTATCATAATGACCATATCGATGTCAATTTTGCTGCAGCCATTCTTAAGAATGTTGCTGAGCCCATCCCCTTCATTGGTCCTAAAAAATCTGTTGAAAGATGGATCGAATGGGGTGTTCCCGAAGATCGCTGCATGATCGTTAAACCCGGCGATTCAATCAAGATCAAAGACATGGAAATAATCGCGACCGATTCCTTCGATCGCACCTGCCTGGTTACCACCGATGGCTATGTCGACATCCGCGGTGTCTGCCCCACAGACATGGACGATAAGGCTGTCAATTACGTCATCAAAACCCCGGGCGGCAACATTTACCACAGTGGTGATTCGCATTACTCCATTTATTTTGCCAAGCACGGCAAAGATTTCGACATCGACGTCGCTTTCGGTTCCTATGGAGAAAACCCTGTTGGCATAGCAGACAAAATGACCTCAATCGACATCCTCCGCATGGGAGAAGCACTGCGCTGCAAAGTCGTTATCCCCATCCACTATGATGTCTGGACCAACTTCATGGCAAGTACCGACGAAATCCTGGCTCTTTATGATATGCGCAAATATCGCCTTCAATACCAATTTGAACCTTTCATCTGGGAAGTCGGCGGAAAGTATGTCTATCCAGACGATCTCGGAAAACGCGAATATCATCATCCCCGCGGTTTCACTGACTGCTTTGAAAACGAACCAAACACCCCATTCAGGTCAATACTCTAAGGGATTAGCCGTGTTACTAAAAACTTTCGTAGACCAAAACCATTATTTGTTTGCCGAAAAAGCAGATGATTGGCAGGATGCAATTCGTATGAGCTGCAAATCGCTGGAAGCTGATGGCACCCTGGATGCCACCTACGCTGATGAGATCATTGCTTGTGTTGAGAAACACGGACCGTACATCGTCCTGGTTCCAGGAATCGCTTTGCCCCATTCCATGGAAGGGGCAAAAGGCGTCTTTAAAACTGCCATCGGTTTTATGAAACTCGAACAACCGGTTTCGTTCGATGATTCCGATCCCGAAAAAAGCGCCACCGTATTTTTTACCCTCGCTTCAGAAAATCACGAAGCTCACCTCGCCAATATGCAGCAGCTTTTCACTATGCTGACTGATGATGACCTGGTGGAAGAATTATTCTTGGTCAAAGGGCCTGAAGACCTGCTCAGGCTTGATGAAAAATATAGTTAATACAAAGGTGTCACTTCAAGCTGTATATTTTTTATCTGATTACTATAGGAGATTATTAAAATGGAAGTTTTAAAAACGATCTGGTCCTTTATCGTTGATAACATTATCACCCAGCCTGCCTACTTTATTGGTGTGATTGTCCTCCTCGGCTACGTTTTGTTGAAGAAGCCCTGGTACGACGTCCTGGCTGGCACCATCAAAGCGATCGTTGGCTATCTTATCCTCCAGGTCGGTTCCGGCGGATTGGTCAACAATTTCCGCCCCATCCTTGTTGGTCTGAAGGATCGCTTTAACCTCGATGCAATGGTCATTGACCCCTATTTCGGTCAAAATGCCGTTACCGCAGGTGTTGAAGAAGTGTTCGCAAAAACCTTTGGACAGGTAATGCTCCTTGTTCTGTTTGCGTTTATCATCAACATTTTGCTGGTTGCATTGAAGAAATACACCAAATTCCGCTCCATCTTCACCACCGGACACGTCCAGGTTCAGCAGGCATCAACCGCTTTTTGGTTGATTCTTTTCGCCTTCCAGGGTCGCGCTCTTACTGATACAACCACTTTGATCATTATGGCCGTTTTGCTTGGTCTTTATTGGGCAGTCGGAACCAACTTGATGGTCGAACCCACCCAGGAACTGACCGATGGCGCTGGCTTCAGCATCGCTCACCAGCAGATGTTCGGCACCAAGTTATTCTCCTGGCTTTCTGAAAAAATGGCAAAGAGCTCCAAAAAAGAGAGCCGCAAACTTGAGGATATTACTTTCCCCGGTTTCCTGTCCATTTTCAATGAAAACATGGTCGCCACCTCTTTGCTCATGACCCTCTTCTTTGGAACCATCCTGGTCATTCTTGGCAAAGATTACCTGGTCAGTGCCAACTTCCTGGGAGCGAACAAATCCTTCTTTTTCTATATCATCACCACCAGCCTCAACTTTGCTGTTTACCTGGCAATCCTGCAGCTCGGTGTTCGCACCTTCGTTGCTGAACTCAGCCAATCGTTCCATGGTATTTCACAAAGGCTTCTGCCCGGCGCCGTGCCTGGTGTCGACTGCGCAGTCGCTTATGGTTTTGGTTCCCCCAACGCTGTAACCCTGGGTTTCCTCTTTGGTGCACTTGGTCAGTTCCTCGCTATCGGCACTCTGATCCTGCTCAAGAGCCCGGTTCTCGTGATCGCTGGTTTTGTCCCCGTGTTCTTTGACAACGCCACCATCGCAGTGTACGCCAATAACAAGGGTGGTATCAAAGCCGCCATGCTCTGGCCTTTCGTCGCTGGTCTCTGCCAGGTTTTTGGCTCTGCCCTGATCGCTGGTTGGGTCGGTCTTGCTGCCTACGGTGGTTACCTCGGCATGTGGGACTGGGCAGTTGTCTGGCCTGTATTCACTGTCCTCATGAAGTACCTGAGCTACGCCGGTGTCGTAATTATTGCCGTCGTTTTGTTGGCGATTCCCCAGATTCAATATCGCCTCAACAAAGATCGCTACTTCCTGGTTACCGAAGACTACGAAGCATACAAAGCTCTCAAAACAGATGCCAAGTAGGGTTGATTAATTAAACATAGGTCGATTTATTAGTATTTGTATTGTGTTTTTGAGTTGACACCAAAACAGGTCCCTTTTGCAGGGGTGGAAATGAATGTAAAATTCACCCCTGCAATTTTTATAGCGCACCAGGATAACGATCCAAAAATAGAAAGAAGGAATAAATAATGGCAACTATTTTAGTAGCATGCGCAAACGGAGCAGGTTCAAGCTTACTCATGAAGATGGCAGTTGAAAAAGTGGTGAAGGAGCTAAATATGAACGTCTCCAAAATTCATCACTGTTCCATTTCAGAAGCTAAAAGCACAGCCCGACAATTCACTATTTTGTTTTGCCCGTTGAATTTCAAAGGTATGTTTGAAAGCGCTGAACAAGCTGGAACGATCGTCGTTGGCATTCGAAACGTGATGTCAGCTCCTGAAATTAAGGAAAAAGTCATTGAGCTTGGTCTGGACCAAACCTTCCAGAAATAGTCGCTTGTTGACTCAGCTTATTTGCTGACCGATCGCTTTTTTAATTGAAAATTGCGGGATTATTAATCACATTTGTTTGTTAATGCTCCCGATAACTGAAATTGGAGTAACAATGACTCAATATCCTATGCTTCAGGTTGCACTTGATACCCTTGATTTGAATTCCGCCTTACAAACAACGCGCCTGGTTCATGATGTCGTTGACATCCTCGAAGTCGGCACAATACTCTGCCTCGCAGAAGGCCTGGGGGCAGTCAAAACTATCAAAACCCTCTACCCTGACAATATCGTGCTTGCAGATGTGCGTGTCGCTGAAGCCGGCGCTCTCATTTCCAAAATGGTTTTTGATGCTGAAGCTAACTGGATTTCTGTGTTAAGTTCTGCCGCCTTGCCCACGATCGAAACCGTCGCCCACGAAGCTTTTAGCCGCAATGGCGATGTTCAAATTGAGCTTCAGGATGGCTGGGATCGCTCAAAGGTTAACCAGATTCGCGACCTGGGTATCAGCCAGTTGATCTTCCATAAAAGCCGGGATTCTGAATTGCTCGGACCCGGATGGGACCCTGAATTGCTCCATACCATAAAATCGATGAGCTCCCAGGGGTTCAAAGTATCAATTACCGGAAACCTTAATCCTGGAGATATGGCTACTTTTGCTGGCATCCCTATCTATTCTTTTGTCGCTGGTAGAGCAATTCGTGATGCCAAAGACCCAAGGGCAGCTGCAGAAGAATTCCAGGCGGCAATCAAGGCTGTCTGGCAGTAAACCATACCTTTTCCCTTTGTTAGACAACATCGCTTGTCTTGTTTATTATCGCATTAGGAGCTCAATATGCTTGATGAATTAAAAAAGATCGTTTGTGAATGTAACCTTGAACTGCCCCGAAATGGTTTGGTAAGCTGGACCAGCGGCAATGTCAGCGCTCGTGACCCTGAAACAGGCTATATTGTTATCAAACCTTCCGGAATAAGCTACAACACCATGCAGCCCAAAGACATGGTGGTTGTCAATCTTGAAGGTAACGTTATCGAAGGAACGCTCAAACCCTCTTCAGACACGCTTTCACACCTGGTGGTCTACCGCCGGCGTGAAGATGTAAATGGGGTCGCACATACTCATTCCAACTATGCAACTGCTTTTGCCGTTATTGGAAAATCAATTCCAGCTTTTATGACCGTAATTGCCGAAAAATTCGGTGGTTCGGTCCCCATCGGTGCTTTTGCATCTGTCGGTGGCGAAGCAATTGGTAACGAAATTGTCAGGTCGATTGGCTCCTCATCCGCAATTCTGATGAAAAACCATGGCGTTTTTACCATCGGGAATAGCCCGGTTTCAGCCCTTGCAGCTGCAATCGTCATCGAGGATGTAGCCAAAACCTATTGGCTTGCATTACAGATCGGCACCCCCAACCTTCTTAGTGACGAAGAGGTCAAAGAGCACATCAACTGGTATACCAACAGTTACGGACAATAAAAACGGGGAAACAGGGTTACAGACCAGCGATCCTCTGCTTAACCTACTGCAAATTCCTTCGCCTGCTCTGCCCCTTCTATTCGCCCGCCGGGTCTGTTATCTTTTCGCGAATTTTATTCGCTTCAGGCGATTAACTTGCTCCAAAAATTCAGCAGGCGACCCCAGGTAATCATCCAGAATCAAGTCTGCGGGCAGTTCCTCCCCTGAACAGGTCCCCACAATTCCCGCGGTAACCATACCTGCCGAATTCCCTGCTCTAACTCCTGCGACTGCATCTTCAATCACCACACACTCTTCAGGCTGAGAGCCGAGCGCCTCGGCGACTTTCAAAAACAGGTCCGGTGCAGGTTTTGACGGCAAGTCTGCCCCCGCCATTGCGATCTTAAAGTAATGTCTCAAATTCGTGGCGTCGAGAGCGACATCAATATTTTCTTTCGGTGCAGAAGAGCCGATCGCCTGCTTCAGCCCCTGCTTGTTAAAATAATCAATCCACTCCACCACCCCAGGAATGGGTTTCACGAATTCTTTGCAAAGTCGCCTGTAAATCTCTTCCTTTTTGTCCGATACCTCTTTAATGAATTCCGGGTCGAGTTCACGTCCATAATAAGCTTGCAGACCCTCTGTGTTGTTTTTACCAAATGATTCGAGAAATTTCTCACGGGTCAGTTCAAAATCGTAATCGGTCAGAGCTTGCTTAAAAGATGTAAAGTGCAGCTCAAGCGTATCAGTAATTGTTCCGTCCAGGTCCCAAATAATCGTCGTAATCTCAGTATTTAACATATTCTCCTTATATAACTGCCGGGCGGCTGGGGGGAATCTCATCAGAAATGTGATGAAAATCGTTTACCAGCCGGATGATCGGCGTCCTTCTGTAAAAATCTACCACCGTAATTGAACCATTATCAATCCAAAATGGAATGCTGCGGTTAAAAACCCTGCCTGTATACACCTGCAGGGCAATTTTAATAAACGCCCCATGAGAGACTGCCACCACAACTTTACCCGGATACGTCTCCAACACGTAGTCCGTAAACCGACTTACCCTCACCGCAACGTCGTCAAGTGTCTCCCCGCCCGGGATAATTGGTCTGTTCAGTTTTGTCTGGTCTTCTGCGTTCACAAATTCCACAAAAGCTTTATAAGAATCGGGAAACTGCTCGCTGATCTCCGCCAGGGTCAGCCCCGAGACCTCGCCAAAATCATATTCAGCCAAATCAGGCATTTCAATAGGCTTCAGCCATTCACCGCCGATTATCTGGGCGCTCATCTTTGCCCTAAAAATCGGGCTGCAAAACATGACATCAGGTTCAAACTGTTCCCTGATCCGCACGGAAGTCTTCTTAATTTGCTCAATCCCTTCCGAATTTAATGGCTCTTCGTCCCTTATCGAAAATTTCCCAAGCACGTTGCTCTCAATTTGTCCATGCCGGACAAAGATCAGGCGCGTGTTTTTAACACCCTGGTTGAATGAAAACGGTGAAACCATTTCGTCTCCTTCGTTTAAGATACCCCATTATAACCCCTCAAACCGCCCCAACCCACTCTCATAAGCTCATATAATCCTCCATCATATCAGCCAGATAAGTTACAATTGTCTTATAGACCTTTCAAGGTCACAACCTGTATATAGGATTTAGAAGATCTTTAGAAAAGAAGAGGTATTAAACAATGGCAACTATTTTGGCAGCATGCGCAAATGGCGCTGGTTCAAGTTTGCTAATGAAAATGGCTATCGAAGCCGTTGTCGGTGAATTGAATATGAATGTCACTCAAATTCACCACTGCTCAATCGCTGAAGCGAAAAGCACCGCCAGGCAATACACGATCTTATTTTGCCCGTTGAATTTCCTGAATATGTTTGAAGGCGTCTCAAAAGAAGGTACCGTTGTAATCGGCTTGCGCAACGTAATGTCGAAGGCAGAGATAAAAGAGAAGATGCTCGAACAGGGGCTTGACCAAAAGTATAAAAAATAAATTGCGTCCACTAAAACAGCTTTGAAAGTATATTCAAAGCTGTTTTTACATTCCCGGCTTGAATTTTTGTGCTATCTCTGTATTTAACAAAGATTTTTTGGGCTTGCCGTTTATAATCAATCTGATTTATCTGGTCACATATTACACGATAATTCTATTGTCATTAGCTTGGCGTTTTCACTTTAAAAATCTTTTACCACTTTTTTTCTGGAGGTATCTATGCTCGAACAACTAAAAAAGGACGTCCTCGAAGCTAACCTGCTTCTGCCGAAATTCGGTCTGATCACTTTCACCTGGGGCAACGTTTCCGGTATCGACCGCCAGCAAGGGCTCGTCGTCATCAAACCCTCAGGTGTCGAATACGATGGCATGACCGTCGATGACATGGTTGTTGTCGACCTCGACGGCAAACTCGTTGAAGGTCACCTCAAACCTTCCTCCGACACCCCCACCCATCTCGAGCTTTATAAGGCTTTCGATTGCATCGGAGGGATCGTCCACACCCACTCAAAATGGGCCACCATCTTCGCCCAGTCCGGTCGCTCAGTTCCTCCCTTCGGAACCACCCACGGTGATTATTTCTACGGCGAAATCCCCTGCACCCGCAAAATGACCCCCGCCGAAATCGCCGGCGATTACGAAAAAGAAACGGGCACCGTTATCGTCGAGAGGTTCGCAGCCCTAAACCCCTGCGATGTTCCCGCCGTCGTCGTCCATAGCCATGGACCTTTCGCCTGGGGCAAAGACCCCCACGAAGCCGTCCACAACGCCGTCGTCCTCGAAGAAGTCGCCATGATGGCCTGGCACGTCCTCGCCCTCAACAACGGCACCTTCCCACCCATGCAGCAGGAACTGCTCGACAAGCATTTCCTCCGCAAACACGGAGCCAGCGCATACTATGGACAATAAACCCCTGCCCTACACGCTCGGTCTCTACGAAAAAGCCATGCCCCCCGGCTTGAGCTTTCTCGAAATGCTCCAGATCACCAAACGCACAGGCTTCGACCGCCTCGAAATCTCCATCGACGAAACTGACCAGCGCCTCGCCCGCCTCGATTGGTCCCCAACCCAGCGCCGGGAGCTGCTCCTCAACATCGCCGAAACAAATGTCCCCATCAAAACGCTCTGCCTTTCCGGTCACCGCCGTTTCCCACTCGGCTCACACGACCCTGCCGTTCGGGAGCGTTCCCTCGACATCCTCAAAAAAGCCGTCGATTTCTCCGCCGAATTCGCCATACCCATCATCCAGTTTGCCGGCTACGATGTCTACTACGAAGAGTCCGACGACTCCACGCTCGCCTGGTTCGAGACCAACCTGGTCAAATCCGTCGAAATTGCCGCCCGTTCGGGTGTTATCCTCGCTTTCGAAACCATGGAGACCGCCTTCATGGATACCGTCACCAAGGCAATGAAATATGTCCGCCTGGTCAACTCCCCCTTCCTTGGTGTCTACCCCGACATCGGCAACCTCAAAAACGCCTCCGTTCTTTACAACACCGATCTGCTCGCCGATATCCAGTCCGGCGCTGGTCACACCTTTGCCGCCCACCTCAAAGAAACCGTCCCCGGGGTCTTTCGCGATCTCGATTTCGGCACGGGTCACACCCCTTACTTCGAAACCATGAGCCTTCTCTGGAAGCTCGGTGTGCGCCTCTACACCGCGGAATTCTGGTATGACGGCAAGCCCGACCACGAAGCCCGCATCACCCGTGTCAACGCTTTCATCCGTGAGCGTTTCGACCAGGTTTTCCAATCTTTATCTCCCCTAAACTGAATTGAGGAATCATGAAGCCGCTAAAATTCACCAAAAAAGTTCTGGCAAATATTGAAAAGTGCTATGCCGTCTGCCCCATCAGCCTGCGCGGAGTCCCGGGTTTTCTTGTCGCCACCGAAAAAGCCGGTGGATGCTTTTTCTACAACCTCGAAGGCAGCCTTGTCGAACAGATCTGGTCTGAACCAGGGGGCATCATGTCCCTCGTCCCCCTGCCCGGCGTTGATTCCCAGTTCCTTTCCACCCAGGAATTTTATTCGCCAAACGATTCAGCAAATTCCCGCATCGTCCATGCCTCTCCGCGCCCGGACGGTTGGGACGTCCGGACCCTCGCCGCGCTGCCCTTCGTTCACCGTTTCGATATCCTCTCCACGCCACAGGCAAACTACCTCATCGCCTGCACCCTCAAATCTGACCACCACTTCAAGGAAGACTGGACCCACCCGGGTAAAGTCTTCGCCGCCAGGTTATCTGAACCATTCGACCCCGATGCTCCGCTCGAATTCGAAACCCTGATGGATGGTCTCACTAAAAATCACGGCTACTACCGGGGCAGCGAAGAGGGTCACCCCTTCGCCCTTGTCTCGTCCGATAACGGCATCTTCAAATTCACGCCGCCTTCCGCCCAGGATCCTGAGTGGCAGATCGAAAAACTGCTCGACCTCGCTGCCTCAGATGCCCTCCTCGTCGATCTCGACGGTGATGGCGCCAAAGAGCTGCTTACCCTCTCTCCCTTTCATGGTGACCGCCTCGCCATCTATCACCTGAAGGATGGTGCCTACGAGCTGCAATACCTCTATCCCGAAGATCTCGAATTCCTGCATGCCATTTGGGGCGGCAAGCTCTTCGGTCAGCCGCTGGCGATCCTCGGTCACCGAAAAGGCGCCAGGGACCTGTTTTTGCTCGCTTATGACCCCGACCAAAAGACCTATATCCGCGAGACCATCGATTCCGATATAGGTCCGGCAAACATCACGGTCATCGAACACGAGGGCAAATATTTGCTGATCTCCGCCAACCGCGAGACAGATGAACTGGCGATGTATACAATAACCCAGGGCTGATTGGCGGTAGATCAGATTTTATTCTTCTGCTCGACTGTTGATTTCTTACCACCCCCTCTTTACTGCTTGCGTCCCGCTTGCGGGAGAGGGGAAATTAAAGGGGGTGAGGGAAACGTCATCGCGAGCCTCACAAGCGTCACTGCGAGACCCTTTGCCAGCGAACCAGGTTT
>CAZMZQ010000031.1:10057-12946 GCA_964570745.1 uncultured Anaerolineaceae bacterium | reverse complement strand
GGCGTTATCGGTATGATCCGTGGTTTTCGGAAAGAAATCGTGGTAACCGTTTCTGGCGTCCTCGGTCTCTTTATAATCGTTACCGTAGTTCCGAAACTGTTAGGCGACTTTGATGGTACCAAAGCTCTTTATGTGAACCTTGTCGTACTTTTTATTTGTGCGTTTTTTGGATACCAGACCCCCAGTTTTCAGCGCATTAACGCAAGGTTTGAACGCGAAAGCCTGGTTGACCTTGCGCTTGGTGGAATTACTGGTGCTGTAAACGGATACATTTTCTTCAGTTCCGCCTGGTATTACATGTCCCAGGCAGGTTATCCCTTCAGTTGGATCACAACCCCAGATGGTAATACCGAGATGGGGAAAATGGCTATCTCAATGCTCGAAAATGCTTTTCCAGCTGTGTTGACTGGCTCGTGGCTTTATATTTTTCTGGCTGCAGCGGTCTTGTTGATGATTGCGGTGATACTCTGATGAAAAAAGTGCATTTCATTGGGATTGGTGGAACAGGCATATCTGCCATCGCCAGCCTGCTGCTTCAAAGAGGTTGGCAGGTGAGTGGTTCTGATATGCAGTCTTCACCTTATTTTGAGGCTGTGACTGCCCTGGGCGCTAATACCCAAATCGGTCATGACACACAACTGGCTCTGCAAGCCGACCTGGTTGTGCGGTCATCCGCTGTGAAAGACAGTGATCCTGAGGTTCAGGCTGCTGTCAAGGCTGGAATCCCTGTGTTGAAACGAGTCGATTTTCTCCCTGTGATCACACACGATTATCAAACCCTTGCGATTGCAGGATCCCACGGAAAAACAACCTCCACTGCGATGCTGGTACACCTGATGCGTGAAGCCGGTCAGGACCCAACATTTATCCTTGGGGCTGACATTAAAGGGCTGAATTCCAATGCCCACGCTGGAGACGGCCTGGCTTTTGTAATCGAAGCAGATGAATATGACTATATGTTTTTAGGTCTCGAACCAACAATCGGTGTGATTACTAACATCGAATATGACCACCCCGATTTCTTCGTTACACCCGAGGTCTACACGCAGGCTTTTGCTGATTTTGCTAATAAGATCAGACCAGAAGGTACTTTGATAATTTGTGAAGACGACCCGGGTATTAATCACATGCTTGAAAGCTGTGATTTGTTACCAAGGTCTCTTCTCAGCTTTGGTTTTTCTGAAGAAGCTGATTATCAGGTCACCGGGTATAAAACTTACGCCGGTGGGCAAAGTTTCCAGCTGCGTCTGCCAGATGGCAAGGAAAGCAAGCCATTTAAGCTGAATTTACCCGGTCGGTTCAACGTTTACAACGCAGCCGCTGCCCTTGCCGCAGCCGATTGTTACGGGATTGATGTCATCAGTCTTAGCGATGCTTTCGCCAGTTTTGAAGGAACCAGCCGCCGTTTTGACATGGCGCTGCAGTCTGACAAAGTGCTGATCTTCAACGATTACGGACACCACCCCAGCCAGCTTTCCCAGACGATTGCAGGAGCGCGCGAGCTTTATCCTGATCACAAGATCTGGGCGGTTTGGGAGCCTCATACGATCAGCCGCACAAAACGTCTGCACAACGAGTTTGCACAGGCACTTTCACAAGCCGACCAGGCTGTGATCCTCAGGCTTTTTGGTGCGAGGGAAGAAGATGATTCTTATTCTCCCGAGAGTATAACAACCGAAAGTTGCTCCAAAAACTGCCGTTATCTGCCAGATAATGAGGACGCAGTTCGATTTATCCTCTCAAATCTGGATGATAAAGACCTGGTGATCGTGTTTTCGGCTGGAAAAGGACCTGAATTCACGGAGTTGTTGTGTTCAAAGGTAAAAGAGGAAGTGCTCAATGACTAACCTGCCACTCGAAAAACTCCAGTCAATTTTTGGATCACGGCTGCAGGAATTTGTCCACATGGACGACTTTACATCCACCCGTGTAGGTGGACCGGCAGCGGGCTTTCTTTCCATTAACAATTCTGCTGAAATGGAACACGCTTTGAAAGCACTGTGGGAGCTGGATGTGCCTTGTTACATTCTCGGCAGCGGATCAAACCTTCTGATTAGTGACAGCGGCTATGACGGTGTTATTCTTCATAACCGTGCCCATAACATCAAGGTCAACACAAAAAACGACCCACCCCTTGTGATAGCTGAAAGTGGTGCAGGTTTGGGACAACTCGCCCAGATGGCATCAAGACGTGGAGTCGGTGGTTTCGAGTGGGCAAACAGCATCCCCGGCACTGTCGGCGGTGCTGTATATGGTAACGCAGGCGCGCATGGTTCTGACGTATCCTCAAAATTGTTCTCAGCCTTGATTCTTTCCCGGGATACGGGAACCCAACTGCTTACGAATGAAGAAATGGGCTATGAATATCGCTCCAGCAAATTCAAGCGCAACAGAGTTCCGGTTGTTATCCTCGAAGCTACTTTCATCGGAGAGAAAACTGACCCGGAAACTTCTTTGGCATTGCTCCACGAGTTGACGGAAAAACGGCAAAAAACACAACCAAAAGGACCTTCATTTGGGTCCACTTTCAAGAACCCGCCCGGGAAATTTGCCGGCAAACTGCTGGCTGAAGCCGGGATGAAAGGTGTAACCTGTGGAGGTGCGTCCTTCAGTACTGTTCACGCAAATTTTATTGTCAATAATGGAGATGCTGTTGCCCAGGATTATTACTGCCTGATCCGACAGGGGCAAAAGCGTGTAAAAGAACAATTTGGCGTTGATCTAAATCTTGAAATTGAATTGTTGGGAGAGTTTGAAGATGTCGGATAAGTTGAACCTCCTGCTGGTTTTTGGCGGTAAATCGGGAGAACACGAGGTGTCTCTTATGTCAGCCCGTTCCGTTTTAAATGCCATTGACAAGAAAAAATACAACGTGTTTCAGGTTGGAAT
>CAZMZQ010000031.1:5007-9957 GCA_964570745.1 uncultured Anaerolineaceae bacterium | reverse complement strand
GGCGCAGGAGTATTGGGTTCAGCCCTGGCAATGGATAAAGCCATGTGTAAAGCAGTGATCACTACTGCAGGCATCCCAACGCTACCTTATCGCATTTATTCCCGAAAAGAAATTATGAATAACCTTGACAAAGTTGTCGGGGCGACTGAAGCAAACCTGGCATACCCAATTTTCGTCAAACCGGCCAATTTAGGTTCTTCGGTCGGGATAAGCAAAGCCAAAAACCGCGCCCAACTCGAGAAAGCTCTGCTTCTAGCCGCAAAATATGACCGCCGGATCCTTGTCGAACAAGGGATCGAGGCTCGCGAGCTTGAAATTAGTGTTATCGGCAACGAAGAAATTATATGTTCTGTTCCAGGCGAGATTGTCCCCGATGATGAGTTTTACACCTATAACGATAAATATCTTTCCGGAGACCCAGAAATCGCAATTCCGGCTCC
The DNA here is from genome assembly GCA_964570745.1 of uncultured Anaerolineaceae bacterium. Taxonomy (GTDB): domain Bacteria; phylum Chloroflexota; class Anaerolineae; order Anaerolineales; family Anaerolineaceae; genus Mesolinea. The sequence goes on along the minus strand of CAZMZQ010000031.1, from coordinate 9,517 downwards.
GATCCCAACCAAATTGTCTGAGCAATTACGAGACTGGGCAATTTGTGCTTACAAGGCGACAGACTGTGCTGGTCTGGCTCGGGTCGACTTTTTGCTGGATAAAAATACTGGCGAAGCATGGTTTAGTGAAATCAATACGATGCCAGGTTTCACCAGGATCAGTATGTATGCCAAGCTTCTTCAATACAGCGGGATGGAATATAGCCAGATAGTTGACCGCTTAATCGAGCTCGGTCTGGAACGTAAAGCAGACCAGGACCGGACGATCAGGAAATTTGAGGTTGAAAATGACTAATCCCGACAACCTTTCCCGTGCAGACCAGGTTCGCCAACGCAGGAAAATTACACCTGTACAACGAAAGCCAATCCCTCGTACCCAGGAACGCATTTCGCGTGAGGCTCAAAGTGCGTCACGTGTGGTATCAAGAACCGGTAATTATCGCAGCACCAGTACCTACGCCTCAAACAACCGGCGAAAATCTGTTTACCTTCCAACTGGAATACCAGGGAGCGAAGTAAGGCTGCCATCCATGCCTCAGTTTAGGATAACCTGGCGCTTGCTATCTGGCTTAATTGCGATTGCAATGGTTATCCTGCTTTATGTAATGCTCAACGGTGACACCTTCAGGATTAATCAAGTCAATCTAACGGGTGGTATCCGCGTTCCGGCAGAAGAAGTGAAGGCAAGCCTGAACGTCACAGGGGATTCGATCATCTTCGTTGAACCCGAACAAGTTGAAGAACAAATCATCGCTACATTCCCTGATATAAAAAGCGCTCATGTAACCGTTTCAATGCCTAACAGCCTGAATGTGGTGATTGAAGAACGCATACCTGCAATTTTATGGCATGAAAATGAAGAACAGCTCTTTTGGATCGACCAGGATGGATACACATTTACAGTTAGAGGAGAAGCCAATCTACCTATTCGTGTGTATTCAGAAACAACCCCACCCCATTCGCTGGGCTATGTTGACCCCGTTACGCTTACTGATGAACAAGCTGCCAAGGAAAAGACTTCCAGAAACATAGCGCCAATAGATCCAAATTTTGTTTCAGCCATTCAAAAGCTGAATACCATCAAACCGTCTGACACACCAATGATCTACAACCAGAAAAACGGCCTTGGTTGGCGCGACCCCAATGGGTGGCAGGTATTCTTTGGAACCAGTACGGAAGATATCGAATTAAAACTAAATGAATATAACCATATCGTTGCTGCGATTTTGGATAAAAACTTGCAACCAGTATTAATCAGCGTGGAATTTCTACACGCACCTTATTATCGTTTGGAGCCGTAACATGGAAGAAGAAACAATTGTCGTCGGATTAGATGTAGGAACATCAAAGGTTTGCACACTGGTAGCCAGGGTCGAAAATGGCGCCAACCTGCGCATCCTTGGTGTTGGGATTGAACCATCCCAGGGTTTGCGAAAAGGCACGGTCACTGATATCAACGCTGCCTCAGAGTCAATTGCACGTTCGATCGAGAAAGCAGAGCGAACTTCGGGTTTTGAGATTAACAGTGCAATCGTTAATCTGGCTGGAACCCAGGTTTCATCAACCATAAGCAAGGGAGCAGTTGGAATCTCTGGTCGGGTTATCGACCAGGAGGATGTATACCGTGCTTTAGACTCTGCCCAGGCGATCGCCGTACCGCACAACCGTGAAATTGTTCATGTTATTCAACGAGGTTTCAACATCGATGGTCAGGAAGATATCAGTCAGCCTATCGGTATGCATGGCTATCGAATGGAAGTGGAAGCCCACATTATCACAAGTGCAGCTTCAACGATGGAAAATATGCGTCAATGTGTTTCGATGGCAGGAATCGATGTAACCCAGTTTGTTTTGAATCCTTTGGCCTCAAGCGAAGCAATTTTGTCTGAAACAGAACGGGAAATGGGCGCAGCAGTAGTTGACCTGGGCGCCGGCACAACCGGTGTCGCAATCTATGTAAAAGGCAATGTCTTTCATGCAAATGTGTTAAGTGTTGGTGGAAACTATGTCACCTCGGATATTGCCCAGGGGCTGCGTTTGCCAAATGATATTGCTGAAGAAGTAAAACTTAACCACGGTTATGCTGTTCTTGACGATATTGCAGATGATGACTTTTTTAACATCGTCGCATTTGGATCTGAACAAAGCACGAAAGTAGCACGCAAGGAACTGGTCAACATAATCGAAGCACGTGCAGAGGAAATCCTGCTTATGGTTCAGCAGGAAATCAAACGCTCGGGATATGATTCCATGCTCCCTGCTGGGGTCATTTTGACCGGTGGCGGCGCACAGCTGCCTGGAATTCGTAATTTAGCCTCAAAAATTCTGAATTCTCCGGTAAGGATCGCCAAACCAGAAAAGATGGTCGGGCTTACCGATCAGATCAGCTCCCCTGCCTTCGCAACAAGCGTCGGTTTACTAAACTGGGGAATCTTATTCAGTGAAACCAACCAAATCGCTCCCGAGCGATCTGGAAAGTCAAGACAGTCATCTTTAAGACCCAAAGCGGATGGGTTTAGAGAATGGCTGAATCGCATCTTACCTTAAATTATCCAACCATTGAATAGAGGAGAAATAAAATGGAAGCAAAACAGACTGAATCATTCGCAAGAATCAAAGTCGTCGGGGTCGGAGGTGGCGGTTGTAATGCCGTCAACCGAATGATAGCCGAAGGGCTGCAAGGCATCGAATTCATTGCAATCAACACTGATGCTCAGGCGCTATTGAAATCCCAGGCGCAATATCGCGTACGCATTGGCGACAAAGCTACCCGCGGTCTGGGTGCTGGGGGTGACCCAAAAATTGGGAAAGCTGCTGCTGAAGAATCAGCTGAGGACTTGTATGAAGTTCTCAAGGGCAGTGATATGGTATTTGTGACAGCCGGTATGGGCGGCGGCACCGGAACTGGTGCTGCACCTGTTGTTGCACAAATTGCCAAAGAAATCGGCGCGCTTACCATCGGCGTCGTGACACGCCCCTTCTCTTTTGAAGGATCTCATCGTGCTAAATCTGCTGATGAGGGAGCCCTGGCACTGAAAGAACATGCCGACACATTGATCGTTATCCCCAACGACCGTTTATTACAAATTGTCACTAAGAACGTTGGTCTCAATGATGCTTTCAGGTTCGCAGACGACGTACTGCGTCAGGGGATTCAGGGTATCTCTGAACTGATCACCATCCCTGGTTTGATCAACCTGGACTTTGCGGACGTTCGAACAATTATGTCTGAAGGCGGCGCGGCATTAATGGCAGTTGGCCAGGCTTCAGGCGAAGATCGCGCTCGAATCGCAGCCGAACAGGCAATTTCAAGCCAGCTTCTGGATGTCACCATCAACGGCGCCCGCGGTATTCTCTTTAATGTTACTGGTGGACCAAATCTTTCACTTTTTGAGGTCAACCAAGCTGCAGCAATCATCAAGGAAACCGCAAGTGCAGATGTCAACCTGATCTTTGGAGCAGTTGTAGACGAAAGTATGGGCGACAATATCCGTATTACCGTTATTGCCACAGGGTTTGATCGTGCCACGCCTTCCAGGGAGGTGGAGCAAAGTTTTTTTCGACAAACTACGAGCCCACGGCAGATAGAACGTCATGGAACTTCTGACCAAACTGCACAAAAACAGGAACAAACACATTCAACAGGGATTGCGCCACAGGAACAATACGTTTACACGAGTGACGTCGATGTGGAGTTACCAGCATTCCTCAGGCGCAATCGCAGCGCTCGCTAAATTATTTTTGCTTCCTTTTAACTCGGTTCATAAATTCTCCTCCTCTATTCCAGGGGAGGAGAATAAACATGAATCATTTTATCTACGCGCAATCTTTGGAGATTTTTAACCGATTGCCACAAAAGGCTTTTGTTAACAATTTTTATTGCGTAAATAGCCTGCTAATCCTCCCTTACTGTTTCATACTACATTTCTGATTTAATCCAAGAATTTTCATCAAAACCATTCCAAAGTTAAAATTTGGAATATTTTAAGGTTTTACAAAGGCTATAGGGCTATTGCAATTTTATTACCTGTGCTAAAATTCACTCACCAAATATAGGGGTCAATACCCAATCAACCCAATATGTAGGGGTTTAAGGAGTTTTTTCAATGAAGTGCCCGTATTGTCAGCATCACGACACAAGCGTGATTGATACAACTAAAGATTCGCATGGAGGCATCCGCAGAAGGCGTGAATGCAAAGTTTGTCATCAACGTTTCAGCACCTACGAACGCCCTATTCTCACCACACCCCTCCTGATTAAACGCGATGGTACCCGTGAAGAGTTTGATCGCGAAAAACTGCTCGCGGGTTTGCGAATGGCTTGTTCAAAGCGTCCTATCCCGGCTGCTCAAATTGAACAAATAGTCAGTGATATCGAATCTGAACTCCAGAAAAAAGGACGATCTGAAATCAATTCCCGCGTGGTTGGTGACCTGGCAGTAAAAGGTCTCAAAGAAATTGATCATATCGCCTATATTCGTTACGCTATTGTCTATCTACGAATGGACGA
>CAZMZQ010000031.1:0-4907 GCA_964570745.1 uncultured Anaerolineaceae bacterium | reverse complement strand
GTTGCCTGGCATGTCTCAAACACACCAGAACGTAATGAAGACCATGAAAAACTGGCTCGAAGCTTTTATAATTTACTAGCAAGCAAAGCCTATTTTCCAAATTCTCCGACTTTCACCGGAGCCGGCACACCCCTGGGACAGCTGGCGGCTTGTTTTGTTCTGCCAATTTCCGATGATATGGGTAGAGCAAGCGATGGCATCTTCAGCACGTTGCGTAATGCAGCTCTCATCCAGCAAACCGGCGGCGGCAATGGGTTCAACTTCTCACGTTTGCGCCCAGCTGGCTCGACCGTTACTGCCTCAGCCGGACAGGCAACTGGCCCGGTAGGTTTTCTCAAGGTCTATGACAATGCGTTTGGTGAAATTGCCCAGGGTGGCACACGCCGTGGGGCTAATATGGGTGTTTTACGAGTGGATCACCCGGATGTGGAAGATTTCATCGTCTGCAAAACCAGTGAAACCGCTATTACCAACTTCAATATCTCCCTCGCCATCACAGATGCCTTTATGAAAGCGGTCGAAGAAGACGCTGACTGGGATCTGCGTTTCCCGGATGTCCATGTGCCGGAATATAAAAAATTTAAAGGCACGATCACCCAGGCAGAAAAAGCAGGCTTTCCGGTCAAAACACTCAAAACGGTTAAAGCCCGGGCTTTATTTGATAAATTTGTTAAACAAGCTCACCACAACGGTGAACCAGGTGCCCTTTTTATTGATGCCGCAAACCGCCAAAACCCGGTCCCCCACCTCTATGAACTTGAAGCAACCAACCCCTGCGGCGAACAATGGCTAGGCCCTTACGAAAATTGCTGTCTTGGCTCAATTAACCTCGCAGAACATCTCGGCGAAAATGGGACTGTCGACTGGGAAAAACTGCGCCAGACCACCAAGACTGCCACGCTCTTCCTCGATCACGTGGTGGATGTCAATGCCTATGTTCCTGCCATTCCCGAATTACATGATGCTGCCATGGGTGCCCGCAGAATCGGGCTGGGCATAATGGGTTTGGCAGACCTGATGTATCACTGCGGTGTGCGTTATGGTTCTGAAGAATCCCTGGAGTTTAGTGGTCAGGTGATGGAATATGTGCGTTATTTTGCAATGGAAACCAGCATTGAATTAGCAGAAAAATTTGGCGCCTTCCCAGCCATTAAGGGCAGCATCTATGACTCCGATAATTTCACCTGGGAAGCCCCCACACCCCTCGCGCCTTATACGCGCAACTGGCATCGCCCTCATCTCGACTGGGGCTTGATCACTGACGGAATCCTGCGGCATGGCATTCGAAACGCCGCCCAAACAACCATCGCCCCTACTGGGACAATTGGTACAGTTGCCGGGGTGGAAGGTTATGGCTGTGAACCTGTTTTCGCTCTTGCTTACGTCCGGCATGTAAACGATAAGGGCAATGACCTTGTCCTCAATTATGTCAGCCCGTTTTTCCAGGCAGCCCTCGATGCAGTTGACCTCGATGAAAATGTAAAAGAAGATATTATCAAACAGGTCCTGGAACAGGGAAGTTGTCAACATATCGAGCAATTGCCTCTGCATATACGCAATGTCTTTGTTGTCTCTTCCGATGTCACAGCAGATGAACACATTCACATCCAGGCAGCGCTCCAGCGATTTGTGGATAATAGCCTGAGTAAGACGATCAATTTCCCTGAAGGAACAACCGAAAAAGAGGTTGCGGATGCCTTTATACAAGCATGGAAGCTCGGCTGCAAAGGGATCACAGTTTATATAACTGGTTCGAGAGATAAAGTTGTCTTGGAAACCAAGGCAACCCTCGAGAAAAAAGATGGCAGCGGAAAAGCTCAGGATTTGCAGGAGCAGCTCACACTCTGGAAAGAAACCAAAAAACCGCGACCAAAAGCCTTAAAGGGTTACACCTACTCTATCGAAACCCCTCTCGGAAAAGCTTTTGTAACCATCAATGAAAATGGAGAAGAACAGCCTTTTGAGGTCTTCATAAACACTGCCAAGGCTGGTTCTGAGACAGCCGCTCACTCCGAAGCGATCGGTCGGCTCATTTCATATAACCTGCGAATTGCATCGCCCATCGAACCGCGCGAACGTCTGCGTGTTATTCTGGACCAATTGGGTGGAATTGGCGGGGGACGTTCTCTTGGTTTTGGGATTAACCGCGTGCGATCACTGCCAGATGGCATCTCGAAGGCATTGGATGAATATCTTTACAAGGAAGATGGTGAAAGCAAATCTGAAACTATTTCTGTTGAACCGGAACCCTTACCTCTATCCGGAGAGCAATCATTTTTCCATCCGATCGGCGAACTTTGCCCGGAATGCGGCGAAGCTACCATGATAAATGAGGAAGGCTGTCGCAAGTGTTATACCTGCGGTCACAGTGAGTGTTAAGATGGATAAAAGCAGTCCTGCTCCTGTTTGGATTGTGATGGCTGGCAATATCGGCAGCGGCAAAACCTCGTTGACCCGCCTGCTCAGCCAGCGCTTTGGTTGGCAAGGTTTTTACGAATCTGTCGATAATAATCCCTACCTGCCAGATTTTTATGCTGATATGAAAACCTGGGCTTTTCATCTGCAGATGTATTTCCTGGGCAACCGTGCCCTCGAGATCGAATCGCTTTTGAGGTCGGGTAAATCTGCCCTGATGGACCGAAGCATTTACGAGGACGCCCAGATCTTCGTGCGTGCATTACATGATATGGATAATTTGTCAGACCGTGATTTTGATGCTTATCTGAAGCTCTATCAGTTGGTTTTGGATAAATTACAGAAACCCAGTCTTTTGATCTACCTCCAGGCACCAGTATCAACACTGGTTGATCGTATCCAAAAAAGGGCACGGTCAATCGAAGATAGCATTGATCCTGAATATCTGAAGCTTTTGGATTCATATTATAAGCAATGGCTTCCTGATTACTCAGAAAGTCCGCTTCTTACCGTTCATAGCCAGGCTTTTGACTTTGTCAACAACCCCAACCACCTCGAAGAAATTGTGACTGGTATCGACCATTGTTTGGAAACGGGGATGAATCTGGAGTTGAAGAACCCTATGGGTCAAAGTGTCGTAAATGTATAATCGTTTGACGAATATATTGTAAGGCTTTATACTAACTTAGTTCACCAGTCAGGTGCCCCCTTCACCTGGCTGGTGAACATTTTAATCCTGCCAGGTCAATTCCCAATCCCCGATAAAAACACTCTCGCCCTCCTGGATGCCAGCATTTCGAAGAGCTTTGTCAACGCCGATCCCAGCCATGAAACGTTGAAAACGGCGTACAGATCCAGGTTGGTCAAAGAAGGTCATTGCCGCAGCTCGTTCGATGCGTTTACCGCTGACAAACCATCCTTCGTCCGTCTGTTCAATTTCAAATGCGTCAGGGTCTTCCTCAGCGCGATATACCGGCAAAGTAGTCTCAACCGGTTCGATCGGCAGCTCCTGAAGCTGCTGCCACGCCTTCCACATCAACTCTTTCAAGTTAAGATGCGAGACAGCAGAGACCGGCATGAGTGTGACTCCCTTTTCAGCCAGGCTCTGGCTGAGGTCAGGGAACTTTTCTGCCACCATTGGCAGGTCCATTTTATTCAAAACTACGAGCTGGGGCAGATTCCCAAGCCTTTCGTCAAACATATCCAACTCGCTGTTAATCGTTTCGAAGTCCTCAAGCGGATCTTCACTTAAACCATCCAAAACATGAATCAGGATCCGCGTACGCTGAACATGACGCAAAAAGTCAAACCCGAGCCCAACTCCCTCAGATGCTCCCTCGATCAGACCGGGAATATCTGCCATGACCATTGTGTTGTCCAAATCCAACTGTACAACACCGAGGTTTGGTTCCAGCGTTGTGAAGGGATAATCGGCAATCTTCGGTGTAGCTCTCGTTGTGGCGGCTAAAATGGACGATTTACCAGCATTAGGCAAACCAACCAGTCCAACGTCTGCAATTAGCTTCAGCTCAAGCCGCAGCACGAATTCTTCACCTGGCTCACCGCGTTCAGCGGTGAGGGGCATCTGGTTGCGGCTGGTAGCAAAATGCTGGTTGCCCCTGCCTCCACGTCCACCTTTGGCGACAATGAGGGTCTGGTCTGCTTCTACAAGATCACCAACGAGTTCGGTTGTCTCATCATTGTAGACAATGGTGCCTGGTGGAACTTCAATTACCAGATTTTCTGCCGAGCGGCCAGTTCGGTTTGAGGGACCTCCGTTTTTCCCAACCTGGGCAGCAAATTTCTGATTGAAATGGAAACGGTTGAGTGTATTTAAGGTCGGGTTGACCTTAAGGATCACATCTCCACCGCGTCCACCATCGCCACCATCGGGACCACCCTTTGGTCTGAATTTTTCCCGGTGCATGTGCACCATACCATCGCCACCTTTACCTGAGCTGACATATATCACAACTGAATCAATAAACATACGATTTCTCTTTCTTTAGATAATAAGTAGTTTAACACAATACATTCCGCTTTCATAATGACCACCCGTACGGGGCTCTCGCTTCTACCATCATCTTGGTCTTAATAAAGGAAAAGAGGCCAGCACAAGCCAGCCTCTTCGTCAAAATCATATCAAAGTGGAACTACTTTTTACGACCGAGTGCTTTTTCAATCACATCCATCAAAGTTGGAGCACCGATTTCCTGTAAAGCATAGGTAACACGCACCGAAGGTTTGTCGATTGTCATGATACGGGTCATATCAATCGGAGTGCCGATCACAACCAGGTCAACATCTGAGGCAGCGATGGTTGCTTCAAGATCACGGATTTGTTTTTCACCATAACCCATGCTGGGAAGACAGTGACCGAGATGAGGGAATTTTTCAAAGGTGGCTTTCAGGTCTCCTACAGCAAATGGCCTGGGATCAACGATTTCAGCAGCACCATGTCGTTTAGCAGCGAAATAGCCAAAGTCATAAGG
>CAZMZQ010000030.1:0-13164 GCA_964570745.1 uncultured Anaerolineaceae bacterium | reverse complement strand
GCCGGGCTGATAATCGGTTGATACAGCGCGTGCAACATACCTGCAACCGATGCCGTCAACGACGAAATAATCATCGCGACCACCTTAAAAGTGGTGGTGTTGTAACCTAACATCTTCGTGCGTCCTTCATTTTCGCGAATGGCAACACAAACCCTGCCAGTTGGCGAAGCAACAAAGCGGCGGTAAAAGATATAAGTCGCCACCAGGAGCACGAGGGCGATCACATAAAACCTGAAACGTTCACTGGCTGGGTTGAGAAATGCCGGGGTCGGCACGCCCTGTAAGCCAACATCCGCACCGGTCAGGTTGATCATGTCGCTTGACATAACTATGATATGGAAGACAGATGCCAAACCGAGGCTAACCAGGGTAAAGGTGATGCCTTTTACACGTGGTAAGACCAAGCTAAAAAGCAATGCCTGTAACACAGCCGCCAGCAAAACAAGCAGAATTACCTGCCAGAATGGCAGATGCAGTGTTTTTAGAGCGATTCCTGTGACATAAGCTGCTACAGCAAAAAACATGGCGTGTCCAAAAGACAATAGTCCAGTAATACCAAAGAGCAGGTCAAAGCTCAGTGCGAACAGAGCCAAAACGAAAATCTCAATTCCCAATCCTTCAAGAAACTTGGAAATGCTGCCCTGGTTTTTCCAAACCATAGCAGGGCTCGATCCTTCAATCATACCGATTACAAACGGAACCAACAGCATGATTACAAAGAATATCAGGATGCCCCGGTTTCTGGTCAAAAAGTTTGAGTTAGATTTCATGATTTACTCCTTCTTTCCCAGTAAGCCATTGGGCAAAATGAGCAAAATTACCACCATCAGGAGCACTGTCGAGGCTGGCACCAACGGTGGTGAGGGTTTAAACACCGTGTCTGTAAAGGGCAGAGGAATACCTATCTGACCATATTTAATCATAAACTGCTGAATCAGCCCCACAAGCAGCGATCCCAGGGCCGCGCCGGGAAAACTGGTCAGCCCACCAACCGCAAGGGCGATCAGTGCACTTAGCAATAGTCTCTCACCCATTGTGGGGGTCAGACCAGTAGAAGGCGCTGCCAGGGCACCGCCGAAGGCTGCCAGCCCAACACCCAGGGCGAATACCAGGGTGAATACACGCCTTACATTGATACCAAGAGCCTCGACCATTTGTCGGTCCTGCACGCCGGCACGAATGATCATACCTATCCGTGAGCGTTTTAACAAAATCCAGACTACCACCAACACAATCACGCCGACAATGGGAATGAATATTTCATCATATACCCTTACCCGACCACCCAAGAGCAAAATCGTCGAGCATTGATTTGCGAAAAGGTCCGCCAGGTTAGTCGCCGGACAGGCTCCACCGGTGCCGGTAAAAAACTCAGGTTTTGGCCAGACAAACTCAGGACGACCCCAAACCGCCTGAACGATTTGAATACCAATTGTGCCCAAACCAAGTGTGAGCATCAATTGATAAATAGGTCGGTTGTAAAGCGGTCGGATCAGTGTCGTTTCCATTAATGCGCCTAAACCCACACCGCTCGCAATTGCAACAACAATAGCAATAAGGAAGAGCCAATTAGTGCTCATTGCGAACAACCAGGCGGTTAACTGGGCATTGAACACCGCAGCAAGGATAGCAACCAGGAATAAGCCAGCAGGCAGGATGTATTTTTTCCAATCGCTGGTAAGCTGTTGACCTTCACTGCGGGAAAATAAAGCAATTCCGAAGGCTGCCAGCGAACTCGCAGCAAGAATGCCGGGAATTGCCAAAAATGGTGAAATCTCAACAAAAGCTGCTTCAGGTGGAATAATGCGCATGCCCTGATCTGCCATGTAGGAGTAAGTGATGGGGCTTTCAGAATAATTATTCAGATTCCAGATAGCAATTGGATAGCGTGTCAGCAGCAATCCAAGCAAAGCGAAACCACCAGCAATTACCAACCATGAAATAATTTTTCGTGGTTTGTCTTGCAAATTAATTTTTGAAGCAAGCCGTTTCCAGAGCGGGCTCAAAGCAAAAGCTGCCAAAATGAGCATGATCGGGGTAAGCACGTCCATGAAAGTATCAGGGCGCACATACACAGTCCAGCCGACATAGGCTCCTATCATATAAAGAGTGCCCTGGGAAAGATTGAGTACATCCAGCAAACCAAAAATCAATGAGAAGCCGGCAGCAACCAGGAAAGTGACCGATCCAACCGAGAAACCTCTCAAAACCGTAATGACCACATCTTTTCCAGTCATACCGCGGGCTGCCACAAACAAGAAAGCAGCAATAATGACAAGGATGATGATTGCCTTGGAGTTTTTTTGTAAAGTATTTTTCATGTTCAACTCCTATGCAGCCCCAAGATAACGATGGATCATGGCTTTATCAGCTTCGAGATCTTTCATTAAACCCGATTCGACCGATTTTCCCTCTTCAATAATTACGAAGAATTCCGCCAGTTTGCTAGCCACCAGGAAGTTTTGTTCCACGAGAACCACAGTGCTTTGCTGTGCCAGCTGCCTGATAACTTTGATCATATTTTCAATAATAACCGGTGCCAAACCTTCGCTGGGTTCGTCAATCAGCAGCAGACTGTTGTCTGCCACCAGCGCACGGGCAATCGCCAGCATTTGTTGCTGCCCGCCAGAGAGCTCGGTGCCCCGCAAATGCAGGAATTTCTGCAGATCCGGGAAGAGGCTAAAGATGAAATCCCTTTTCCTATCAAGGTCGCCCTTGTTACGCTCGGCAATTTTCAGATTTTCTTCCACCGAGAGGTCTCTGAAGATCGCACGATGCTCTGGGACAAAACCGATACCAAGAGCGGCAATTTCAAAAGGCTGCATCCCCTTGACTTCTTTGCCATTGAAGACAACCTGACCTTCCCTTACCGATGCCAACCCGAGGATAGATTTCAGGGTTGTGGTTTTGCCAGCACCATTACGACCAAGCAAAGCTGTAATGGAGCCCTTTGGCACCACAAAATCTACATCCTGAAGGATATGATATTGATTGATAAAGGAATGGATGTTTTTTACTTCGAGGATATTACTCATGCCAATCTCCATTCCAATTTAATTTTCAAGTTAACTTTTCTGCTACGCATTGAGGTCATAGAGCCCTCCCAGGTAAGCAGTCTGTACCTCGTGGTTCGTGGCAATCTCACCCGGGGTGCCTTCTGCCAACACTTTGCCCTGGTGCATAACCGTGATCCGGTCTGATACTTTCATTACCACGTTCATGTTGTGTTCCACCAGGATAACGGTCTTAAGACCGGATTGCTGCACTTCCTGAATCAGAGTGATCAGTTCGGGCACCTGGTCGGTTGCCATGCCAGCGGTGGGTTCATCCAAAAGCAGCAATTCTGGATCAGGCGCGAGGATCATCCCCAGCTCCAGTTTCCTCTGATCACCGTGCGAAAGCATTCGCGCAGGTAATAGCGACTGGCCGCCTAACCCCACTTTTTCGACCACAACGGTCGTGCGTTCTTCCACGCTCTCCATTTTGGAGGTATCCATCAAAAATCGGAAATTCTTGTTTTCCATTGCCTGGGAAGCCAGCCTGATATTTTCACGCACTGTCAGGTTTGGAAAGATGTTGGTAATCTGGAAAGAACGTCCGATGCCCATATGGATCATTCGGTAAATTGGCTTTCCTGTAAGGTCTTGCCCTTTATAAAAAACCTTGCCATTGGTGGGTTTCAGGTTGCCACTAAGCAAGTTAAAAAAGGTCGTCTTTCCGGCACCGTTTGGTCCGATAATGGCATGCAAAGTACCGGCTTCGATTTTGATGCTGACATCGTCAACCGCCGCTAACCCACCAAAATGTTTGGAGAGGTTTTGCGTTTCAATAATAATTTCTCGTGCCGTCATAACTTCTCAATTCTTTTTTATTTGCGAAAAAATTGGGGTAAAGCAGTGTCCCTGGAAGCTCGCAAAACCTCCAGGGACACAGATTCAAATCAATTATTTGCCAGATAGATTGCCAATGGGCAAGTTGCCACAGCGACCCTGGAGTGCTTCAGGGAGCAAGCAGGGGGGTTCGGGGCGAGTTGTATCGACATAAGAGTAGTAATTAGCATTAGGATCGGTCAAATTCTCGAGTTTGAGAATGTACATATCCTGGATGGCGACATGATCTTCGGGGCGGATGTAAATAACGCCCTTGGGGCCTGCGAACTCAAGACCTTCCATTGCAGCGATCAGTGTAGCGGGAGTAACATCGCCGCTGGTCTTTTTCAGAGTCTCGATGATCATGATGGCAGCATTCATTCCGTCAGCATCGAAGAGATCAGGATAAACGCCATAACGACCGCTGGCTTCAGCGACGAGGAAATCGTTAGCGTCGTTCTTTGGAGCTGACCAGTGGTAGACGATACCAGCAGTTGTGCCGATAGCATTGCCATAGAAGACTGGGGTCAGCATGTTATCGATAAAAGTGGTGCCAAGTTCCATGGTGTCGGTGACACCCTGGTCTGCGGCAGCCTGGACGAGGGAGATGAAGCCCGAACCAGCCCAGGTGACGATGTAGGCTTCTGCACCGGATGCCGCGATTTGCTCCATGTAAGGAGTGAAATCGGTGGTAGTAGCAGGAGCAAAAATGTCATCAGCCACGAATGTTCCGCCATCAAGGGTACAGGCATCGCGGAAAGCTTCAGCTGAACCATGACCAAAAGCGTAATCTGCAGCAATCTGGATGAAGGAAGAGTAGGTAGCTGTGAGGGCTTTACATTCGTTCATTGCATCCTGGTAGTTGTTGCGGGCGGTGCGGAAAGTGAATTCATTGAAGTCCTTACCGGTGATGTCGTTGGCGGCTGCCGGAGCGACGATCAGGGGAACTTCATTAGCAAGAGCGATGCCCTGCAGAACTGCGGTGGCTCCAGAGGAGGCGGTTCCGACAAGGAAATCCACATTCTGAATGTCAATCAGTTCATTGGCAACGGTGGTTGTATTTTCAGGCAGACCGGCGTCATCGCGGACAAAGACCTGAATTTCGCAGTCATCAATTTTGAAGGTGTTTTCCTGGGTTTCTGAGAAACTGTAGACAGGACCAGCAGATCCTTCTGAACCCGTAGCATATTCCATGCCGAGCATGAACGAGCGGGTCATCATAGCGCCATAAATTGCGAGAGCGCCAGTGATGTCAGTAATCAAACCGACTTTGATAGGTTCTGCGCAGGTGAGACCAGTAACTGGTTCTTCAACCACGGGTTCTTCAGTGACCACAGGTTCTTCAGTCACAACGGGGGCTTCAGGTTCCACTGGGGGCTCGGTCACAACCGGAGCTTCGGTGGCTTGGGCGCAGGCGCCCAAAACCATACTAGCAATAAGCAGTATGGATACGACAAATAAAATCGACTTTTTCATTTTTCTCCTGTTTTTTCTTTCTATATTACCTCTGACGCTTGTCAGTTGGTTACAACGGTTACGCCTGGCTGCTGTGCTTCAGAGCAAAGCCCAAAAGAAGCGTGTTCAGCGGTTCAGGTTTGTCCAGGCAGAGGGCATGCCCTGCTCCCGGGACGACGACATATTCTGCGTGGGGGATACGATCAACCATAATTTGAGCCATTTTCGGACCTTTGATCAGGTCTTCCTCTCCCACTATGATCAGTGTTGGGCATTTAATATGCACTAATTGATCAGTAATATTATAAGCTGTGAACGAATCCATCAGCTTAATAAATGATGACAAGTTGAGCTTTGAAAAAGCCTCCCTTGACAACGACAAGAATTGTTCATTTCTTTTTAAATAGTCTTCCCCAAAATTCAGAAATATCGAGGTGTCAAACAGCAGCTCTGCATCATTGCGCTCTCCGGCAATCTTCCAGGGGCGCGACTGCAATTTAAGCATCAGCGGAACTTCAGAAACACCATCAATCACAATCAGGCTTTTCGTTTTTTCGGGGTAGCGAAGCGCAAACACCAGGCTTACCTCGGAGCCATACGATATGCCAGCAATATGTGCTTGCTCGATATCGAGAGCGTCCAACAAACCCGCCAGATCATCAGCATGAAGCTCCATCGAATATGGTCCTTCGGGGTGGTCAGATTGCCACATGCCCCGACAGTCATAAAGCAGAACGCGAAAATGTTTGGCAAGCGCAGTTGTCTGAAATGCCCAGCTGGCTGTACTCATCATAATCCCATTGGAAAGAACAATCACGTCTCCGTCTTCGGGTCCGTGTAGTTCGTAATAGAGGTTGATATCGTTGACAGCTATGCGCGGCATCTTTTCTCCAGTCAGTCGAATTTGGGTTGCCTTATTTGCGGTAAATAACAGCTTGATCAAGGTCGACTGGGCGCTCATGTTCGCCGGCTGCAACCAGGTTCATTTTCAAGAGGTCGCCATCGATCTCAAAGATGCCTTCATACTTTCCAACCAGTCCAAAAGTGTGTTTTTGCTGGTCCATATCGATTTTGTTTTCCCGAACTTCCCATGTGCCACTGGACACGATCCCCAGGGCGTCATAACGGGCTTCGAAAGTACCATCCTGAAGGAAATCAAAGTACAAACCTGGATAGGGTTGCCCCTCAATTTGACTCCATTTACCTAAGATTGATTGTTCCATTCATTCTCCTTAAAAGAACTGCTTATCCGGGACAATGCCCAGTCGGTGTGCCTCTTCACGGATCGATTCCCTGAAATCAGGGTGCGCGATTTTAATCAGGGCTTCCATGCGTTTTTTAACAGAAAGCCCGCGCAGTTGAGCGGCTCCATATTCAGTCACGATGGTATCGACATCCTGGCTGGGTACGGTTACGCCAGCACCGGGTGCCAGGGTCGGGACGATTGTAGAAATCGCCCCGTTTTTTGCGGTCGAACGCAGGGCAATAATACCTTTGCCGCCTTCCGACATCTGTGCCCCACGATGTGTGTCCAGCTGCCCGCCAGTTCCACTGAAATGACGCGTACCCAGCGATTGCGAACATACCTGCCCCATGATATCAACCTGGATAGCGGTATTGATACTTATCATGCGGTAGTTTTGGGCAATAACGTATGGATTGTTAACATAACTTCCCCGCATCAGGAGCACATCCGGAGAATCATTCATGAAATCGTATAAAGGCTGGGTGCCTATCGCAAACGTGGCAACAATTTTGCCGGGGAGCAGGGTCTTGCGGCTTCCATCCACTGCACCTGAGGCGCAGAGTTTATAGACGCCGTCAACCAGAAGCTCTGAGTGAATGCCCAGGTGTTTGCGGTCTGAGATGAAATCTGCCACAGCTGTTGGCATCCCACCGATTCCAAGCTGAATAGTACAGCCGTCCTCGATGAATTCAGCGACATGGTGACCGATTAGCTCATCGATCTCATTGGGAGTCGCAGCCGGAACCTGCACCAGGGGGCTGTCAAATTCGACGAAATAATCGACCTTCGAGAGAGGAATGACCACATCGCCATCTGTCCAGGGTAGGTTTCGGTTAACTTCCAGAACCACAATATCAGCGGTGTCAATCATTTCCCGTTCAACCACCGCACCCATCGAGATGGAAACCATTCCATCCGCATTTGGCGGAGTGCAAACGCCCAGCATCATATCCAGTCTGCCATCATGACCAATCAGCTTATCTGTACCAGCTCTATGCAGGTTATTTGGCGTATAAGAAACACGCCCTTCGGGATGAACCGCACGGTCAGGGGCGCCATAAAACCAGTTTTCGTTAAAGAAACGTCCTTCCATCTCGGGTTTTACGAAGATGTCGTACGCACGCATTGGCAGGCAGGTCCAGGTTGTGATATTTTCGAGTCGGTCAGCCTGCCTGGCTAACTCCTCAAGCATACCAACTGGTTCTGATGCGGCAATTCCGATAGATAGCGTCATGCCCGACCGGACCATGCCGATTGCTTCGGACATATTGATCAGTTTGCTTTTATATTCCTCTTGCCAGGTCATTCTCACACTGCTTTCAAGGCATGATAAAGCAAGTGGCAGCCTGGTTGTAACCCACACCGGAGCCACAAAAGACTACGCGCATGCCAGAAGTGATCTTGCCCTGCTCAATGGCATCATGGAAAGCAATTGGCAGACAAGCTGAACCCATGTAACCCCATTTATCCATAATATGGTGAGCTTTCTCAACCGGTAAGCCCAGATCGTCCATCACCAGTTTGATGCTGTTAACATTTACCTGGGTGAAGATAATATGATCGATCTCACTCAATTCGAACCCGCCGTTGGCTGCACATTCACGGACACGGGCAGGCCAGCCTTCGTGATTCACGGTTGGTGGAAAGGGGGTAACCAATCTCACCTTGGTGCGCCCTGCCTCGACGCTTTCGACAGTTGCAGGTTCGTAAGTGCCGCCTGAATAAATGCCCCAGTTTTTGTGATAAGAGCCATCAGCTTTGATCGAACAGGAAACATAGCCTGGTTGATCGGAAGCACCAACCACAGCAGCGCCAGCGCCATCTCCGTAGAAGAAGGCAGTCACATCATGTTTGTTATCAGAAAGCTTGTGCATCATATATGCACCAATGACCAGGATGTGTTTTAGATTGGGATTGGTCGCAATCAACCCGGCTGCTTGTGCCAGAGCAGTTGGGAAAGATGCGCAAGCGCAGCCAACATCCCAGGTGCCAGCGTTGACACAACCGAGCTTGTATTGGGTGACGACAGAGGTGGCGGGGGTAATATAGTCCGGGCTGTCTGTGCCGACAATCACCAGGTCGATATCTTCAGGGGTAAGTCCTGCATTAGCAATCGCTGCCTTGCCGGCTTCGGTTGCCAGGTCTGAGGTTGCCCAATCTTCAGGTGCATAAAAACGGGTCTTTATCCCGCTGCTGGCTTCAAATTTGAAAACAACATCAGCCAGCTTTTCGTTGACTTCGCCCATCCATTGGGCGAAGGTTTCATTAGTAATCTCGATCTCGGGCAGATACATCCCGGTGCCTAAAATTGTTGCGTAACGTGTCATGTGTTTCCTCTCGAATTTAGTTGGTTTTCCTTAATATAACAGGACAACTATGTGCCTAAAACAATTCCGCCATCTACACTGATAACAGTTCCATGGATGTAAGATGACTCATCACTGGCGAGCCAGGCATAAACGTTCGCAATTTCTTCAGGTTTACCCAATCGTTTCAGGGGAGTGCCGGCAGCCATACCTTCGAGCACTTTTTCTGGCATTTTCTGGACCATCTCGGTCAGGATAAAGCCCGGAGCAACTGCGTTGACACGGATCTGGTATTTGCCCAGCTCGCGTGCCCAGGTTTTGGTCATTCCGATTACGGCAAACTTGGTGGCCGCATAGTTAGTTTGTCCAAAGTTGCCATAGAGACCAACCACGCTTGAGGCACTAACGATCGAGCCTCCGCCTTGTTTGATCATGTAAGGAACAACAGCCTGGGTGCAATTAAAAACGCCTTTCAGATTCACGGCGATAACTGCGTCGAAAGCCTCTTCGCTCATTTGACCGACAACTTCACCTTCTTTGAATTTGATGAACTGGCCATCACGTGTGATACCCGCATTATTAATGAGGACATCGATTCGACCATAGCGTTTGGCGACTTCGTCGATCCAATCCTGAACTTCCTGGCGGTCGACTACGTTGACTTTCCAGAAACTGGCATCATTTCCGAGCTCTTTCGCAAGGGCATTTCCGGCTTCTTCGTTAACGTCACAAATAACAACCTTAGCACCTTCAGCTGCGAATTTTTCGGCTGTTGCTTTGCCAATTCCTGCAGCACCGCCGGTGATAATACATACTTTGTCTTTCAATAGCATACTTCTCTCCTTTATGTCAGCAAATTAACACCTGGTTATTAATCCAGTCCTTTACTGAAGTTATAACAAAACAGGGTTACAAAATGGTTACAAAATACATCAAATTTGGATGAATTTCAAAAATTATAAAAATATTAAGATGAAATAGAACTCCACTGATTAGGAACAATCGGAATGTTGCGAATTTCCACGATTTGAGCCCGGCTCCCAACAAGCGACCGCGTTATAACCCCATAAGCTCTTCGTATAGCTGCTTCAGGTCTTCCGGCTCGGAACCAGGTCCATATTCTTTCTGGGAAACTGCAAGCGCCTGTTGATAGACTTTTTGAACCATTGGAGTATTACCGATGGCATGATAGATGCGCATCTGGTAATGATAGCCCGAAGCCAACAGCGGCTCCTGGCGAACCAGCCGATTGCTCAATTCCAGACAGCGGTCAAAATCTTTCTCCTGCATGGTGACATCGATCACCTTTCCCAGGCAATCCAGGTAGAGACGATGAAAATATTGCATTTCGGGCATAAAGAACTCTTGCAAAGCCTCCCCTTCCAACAACCGTCCCTTATACTGCTCAAGAGCTTCCTTCCGATCGTTCAGATTGGGACTAAGAGCAAGTTTCTCAAATTCATCAAGGTCCAAAAAATACTGGATATGAGGGTTGAGCTGGTAGTGGTCGCCATTACGAATAACGAAGACCGGATTCTCCCTGCTTGGTCTGTCTGGCTCAAGCGCCTGGTTGAGGGCACTTAATGTCACTTTGAAATTGTTGTTTATCGTCAACTCATCAGCGTTTGGCCAGAAATATAATGAGAGTTGTTCTTTGCTGATGCCTTTGGTGCGGTTCAACGCCAGTGCCTGCAGCATTTGTCGCGCTTTCTCTCTTTTCCATTGATCAGCAGCCACCAGGTGTTTTCCCCTGAGCACTTCGAAACCACCAAGTAAATTCAGGCTCAAGCTATAACCAGGATGATAATTCCCACCTGGTTGCGATGAAAATAAAACTTGATTGACCAGGTCAGGTTTGATATGCTTTTCTTTTGCCCAATAAAGCAGCGGATGGAATGTATAGGGATCATCCGAGGTCAACAAACTGGGGCGAGTGAGCAGGAATTCGTAGTTATACTTTTGAATCAGCTCAAGGCTTTGTTCGAGAAAGAGATACGCTGAATTGGTGTAGCCTTGTTTTTGGGCTGTGTATGCCTGCCACAACAATACGGCAGCTTTTGACAACCTATCCCCGACTTTATCCGCCAGCGGATCCGCAACCGAAAGGATGTCGCTTGCCGAATCATAATCACCAGCCAACGCCATGGCAGCACCAAGAGAGATCCTCACCAGCAATCCTATCCATTCATCGCCTGCGTTACCAGCAATTATCAATGCCTTTTCAGCAATTCTCCTTGCTTCATCCAAATGCCCGGCATAACCCAGCAAACGACAGAGCCCCCACAAGGGCTCAACGTGAATGCGAACGATATCCACATTCTGGATGGCATACTCATAAAGCTCCCGGATATGCTGGATTCCCTGGTTGTCCAGGCCCTGGCGAAGGTCGAGTTGAAGTGCATGACCAAGGCGAATCTTTGCCACTGATTCCACATAGCTTGCTTGCAGCTGGCGGGAAACCTGCAAACCTTTCTCAGCAAATTGTCGCGCCAGGTCTGGTTCCCCTTTGAGAGAATAGAACAACGAGAGCAAGAGCGTAGATTCACGGTGGAAACGCTGTGGGCGGGCAAGCGAAACCTCGCTTGAACCCGGGTCCAGATTTTCCAACAAACGAATTCCCTCTTCAAGCCTGCCTGCGCGCAAATATAAGCGCGCCTGGATGAAGGATTGGGCTTCGGAGCTTTGACCGGAAAGTTCACGAGCCTTTCTCAGGCTTTGCTCTGCTTCTGACAGTGCCCCCTGATTAACCTGGTTTTCAGCAATTTGGGTCAGCAGGTTGGAAACCTCCTGTGGATATTCAAGCGGTTCAAGCAATGCCAATGCACGATCTAGCAACTGATTGGCACTGACTGGTCTTAGAGTGTCGAGATAAACCTGGGCTTGCCCACGCATCGCAAGGCTCATCCCCCAGGCATTGTTCTGGCTTTGATAAAGACGCTGGGCAGTGCGAAATGATTCGAGAGCCTGGTCAAAACGCGCTTCCATTCGGTCGATCTCACCCAACAGGTAATTACCGTAGGTGTAGTTTTTCATTTCATCGGCAGGTATTTGTTCGAGCCAGAACCGCACGCTTTGTTTCAAGCCTGATTGCAGCAGCCGCTCCCCGACATCATCCAGAATTTGGCGAACCCGGCCAAAATCTCCAGCGGAAATAAGGTGAGCGATAGCCCTTTCCCAATAGTGATGCGCCCCGTAATAGCTGGCAACCTTTTTATGAAGGGCTTTAGTCTTCTCTGGATTTTTATTCAGCTGAGTAATCAGAAATTCTCTGAAAATGTGGTGATAACGCAGCACATCCGGTTTGAGCTGCTCAAGGAAAAGCCCTGATTTGTATAATTCGTTGAGAGTTATGGCGCTATTCTGGGTGTCCATCAAAAAATCGCAGGTATCAACATCAAGAAACTGCAGAATAGAGGTGTTGAGCAGGAACTCTTTATGCTCTTCGCTTTGCATATCCAAGACTTCTTCTGCCAGGTAGGCAAAGAGATTCGTCAGCGTCGGCGCACTCTCTTCGTCCAGCAGGTCGTCCAGGTTTAACCTCGGGTAAGCCTTAATTGATTGCCAGACAACCTGCAGACCGATTGCCCAGCCTTCGGTTCGTTGATGTAAGAGAGAGACATCTTCCGGGTCGAGGTCAAGCTGATAAGTCGAGTTGTATAGTTGCAGGGTCTCGTCAGGAGTGAAACTTAGCGAGTCTTTATCGATTTCCAACAGTTTTCCCTGGATGCGCCATCGATTCATCGATGGGAAATCCAAAGGCAAGCGGCTGAGAATAATGATATGCAAATTGACCGGAAGATTGTCGATAAACCAGTCCATCATCTTCAGGATCTCGTCCGAATCTATCATGCTCTGAAAATCGTCCAGCATCAAAAGCGCAGCCTGGGATAGCCCTGAGCAAAGTGAGTTGAGCAAGGTGATTAGGCATTCCTGAAAACTCGCCTGGCTGTCTTCGAGCACGCGCAAAGCCGGTTGACCGAATTTATTTCCACCTTGGTTGAAAGCAGAGCAGAGATAAATGAGAAAGAGGCGAGGGTCGCGCTCGTTGGGAGAGACCGTGTACCAAAAAACAGGGATATCAAGACTTTGGGTAAGAGTCAAAGCAGAGGTCGTTTTGCCGTAGCCAGTCTCGCCTACCACAACCGTCAGAGGATAATCCAGGCTTTGGTTCAGCAGGTTTTGCACCCGCGGACGGGCGAGAATCGCGCTGCGCTGCGCCGGCGGCGTGAGCTTGCTCAGGATGATCTGATTGCGGTTGGTCATTATAAGATTATTTTACTTCACACTG
>CAZMZQ010000029.1:8095-13288 GCA_964570745.1 uncultured Anaerolineaceae bacterium | reverse complement strand
ACAATGTAAAATTGTCTCAAATTAACCTCCAATGAAAAAATCGTGTCCATTTCACAGAAGGACTTGCCCATGGCAAAACAAATCCAGCTAACAAATCTTTTTATCTCTATTATTCTCGTTCTTTTTCTTTCTCCATTTCCTGATTCAAGAGCTTCACAATCATCATCAACCATTCCCGGATTCGATTGTTACCGCACAAGTGAAACAATCCAGCAAACCGTGCAAATTCTTCATTCCACATATCCCAACCTGGTACAACTAACTAATATTGGAGCTTCGTTCGAAGGTCAGCCTATTCAGCTTATAAAACTTGGCAACCAAACCACCCAAAATGATAAACCACGCCTGGTTCTCATCAGTGGTTTACGGGCGAATTCTTTTGCTCCGGTCGAGTTAAACCTTCAATTCATAGAGGATTTAGTGACCACTTATGGGGAGAACCCTTCGAGCACCTGGATTCTGGATTTCACAGAGGTTTATGCCATACTCCTGGCTAACCCTGATGGGCGTCTGAGAGCAGAGCTTCAGGCAGAAGCCGGTCAGGAAGTGACCTGGCAAAACAACACTAATCTCAGTTATTGCTCCAGCAATCCTACTGGTGTCCGTCTTAATCACAATTTCCCTTTTGAGTGGTCTGTCGGAAACCCTGATCCCTGCAGCGAAAGTTTTCATGGTCCTTCAGCTGGCAGTGAACCAGAAACCCAAGCACTGAAAGCTTTCCTTGAAAGTCTTGCAGATAATCCCAATCCTACTCTTTTGCTTCACCTGGACAGTTATGAAAACTCCATCATCACTCCTTATCAATATGATGAAGATATTCCAAATCCACACGTGCAAGATTTATTCATATTGGCAAACAAACTCGCTTATGATACCTGGGCAAATCCTTTAGCTGCAAATCAATCTTCTTTTGAAATTCCCGGTAACCTGCTCGATTATGCCTTCTGGGAGCTGGATATTCCTGGTCTTACCTATAAATTAGGTACCTTTCAATCCGGTGAACACGCGACAGCTTGTTGGTATTTCACAGATTATTTACTTGGTCAAACTAAAAATGCCTTACTCCGGGCTGCCCATGCCAGCCCATCAGCTTATGCTCTTGGCTATGGACCGGAAACTGAAATCGCTATAATTGACAGTACCCCACTTTCTATATCGTTTGAAGGGAGCAGTGATGATTTCAGTTTTTACAAATATTATGTCAGTAATTATAGTTCAGTTGATAAGATTACTTGGTCCATAGACTTTCCACCTTGGCATCCTCTAGCAGAAGTGAACCTTGTAAACGATTATAAATCTGACCCTGAGCTACCATTCATATCTCGCTTTTCTTTGACCCTTCCATATGATGATCTAGATCCCAGAAAACATATTCTTTATGTACAGGCATGGGATTCCGCAGGACTCGATTCTCAAAGCTATCCGGGTTTTGTTAATAGCATTTATTTAGATTTTCCGCACTTCAGTGATTCCAATATTTTTTATTATATTCCTATGATATTCAAATAATGGAAAGTGTGTGAATAGTAAATTTATAATGTTTTTATTGTATCTATAGTAGTCTTTAATAGTATCTGTGGATATTGTGGAAAGAGCGTAACTATCCGGAAATATTGAGCAATTCAACGAGAAGGAGTTATCTAAACCTTAAATCCAATATTGATATGTGAATAAGCATGTCCTTTTCCACAGTATCCTTTACTATTCTGTCTTACTTGCTTAACTAATTGAAATTATCCTGACTCTTTCCCCAGAATAAAAACATTATTCCCCAATCATAAAACAGCTTTATACACAAAATTGGAATAGTTATCCACAATAAATGACAGGTTTATCCACAATCTTTAAAAGTTATGAAAGGTTTTATATTCTTCAAGCAGATGTTCACCCTGATCTATAAAATGGTCCAGATCACTGACCATCCTTTCTTTTTCATCTTCTTCAAACCCAAGGGAACTTAAAAATCCAAACCAATCTTCCAATGCTTTCGGATCATCTTTCAGGCAGGTGACCGCCTGGTGCCACGTTTCTATCATCGGCCACAATACAACGTGCAAGGCATCATTGTCAGTAAAGGCAGATACACTGTTCAAAAAGTATGCCTTGCGTACTTTATTGATATTTGGAGGGCAATCATCATGCAGATTGGCTTTAGCAAGCGCATTTTCCCAGCAGGTCTCCCATTTTTTATAGGAATCCTGGTTAAAATTTTGGTTTCCGAGCAGGCGGGTAAGTTCGCCAACCAGTGGAAGACAATCCAATAATTCTCCCCGACGGGTAAATTCTGTCATAAAGCGACGTGAAGTCAGCGCTGGTCCCTCCAAGCAGGCAATCGCATTTGCGGCAGTTGCAATGTTTTTTAAATAAAGCTCAATCCAATCTCCCCAGACCGCTTCCTGTTGATCGTTCAGGTCAAACCATTGATCGCGCGCTTTTGCAGCAAATTGCCCAGCCCGGGCATAAACATTTTCGGGTTTGTAAAAACCAGAACTAACGCTGGCATGAATAAACTCTAGCCAATGGTCCTGGTCATGTAATATATTCTGATGATTACAAAGATAATATCCGATCCAGGGATTTTGGCGCAGCCGGCGGTGAAACGCATAAAATGACTGATGGTGATGTTCAATGTCCAATGATATCTCATAAGTCACACGTAAGACTTCACGTTTGAGCGGAGGATCTTCTTTATGGACGAAAACCATGTCGATATCTGTGCTGCCTCCCAGTAAAGGCTCTGTTTCTGAAACCGACCCTGTCAGATAGACTGCTACCAGATCATTTTCCTTTCGTATCCGTTTGTTAACATGGTCTTTAGCGATCTTAATCAGCATTTCCTGGTTTATTCTCACAAATCTCGCTCCTTAGTTTTCCAACGGCAGGCTCTGCTGATATGGAGACAGGCGCAATGCCTGCTTAATTCGAGTGACCACATGTTCAAGGTCTTGCTGACGTTCTACAAAATTTAAGTCATCAGTTTCAATGATCAAAACACGTCCCTCCCATTTATCCTGGAGGAAAAAGGAATCATACGCTTCCATTAACTCACTGATATAAGCTCTTTCCATGTTGCGCTCATACGACCTGTCTCGGTGAGCTATCCGGTTCATCAGTGTGTCCAGATTGGCTTTCAGGTAAACCACAAGGTCTGGGTTGGGTATCTTTTCTGCCAGGGCTTCATGCACATTGTGATAAACCTCCAGCTCATCTCCTGCGAGGTTAATTCCAGCAAAAAGAGAGTCTTTATCGAAAGTGTAATCAGAAATGATAGTCTTTTTTTGTGCCAACGCGGCCGGGATTACTTTATTTTGCTGATGATACCGGCTCATCAGGAAAAAAATTTGAGTCTGAAAAGCATATCGGCTGCGGTCACTATAAAAGTTACTTAAAAACGGGTTTTCTTCAAAGACTTCAAGCAAGACCTCAGCACCAAAAGAAGGCTGAAGCAGTCGAGCCAGGGTTGTTTTTCCTACGCCAATAACGCCTTCGATGGCAATATACATACGATCACTCCACGCAGAGATTAGGAGTTAAAAATATACCATATAAAAAAGTAAGGGAGGTCCCTTATAGCAATCAGACGTTTTTTAGGGCCCGATATTTAATCATTTCATTGAGAATTAAAATTTCAGATGTTCATGCAAAGTTGCTGCTGCCTGGGCGAATCGGGGGGTGAATCGGATCTCATCATCTCTCGGGCGGGGCAGATCTATCGGCAGATCGAGCACAATTCCAACAGGGTGATTTGAAAGCACCAATACCCGGTCTGCAAGGTAGACTGCTTCGCTTATCGAATGGGTGACCATGAGTATGGTCTTCTTCTTCTCATTCCATATCCGCAGCAATTCTTTGCTCATCTTTTCGCGAGTAAGCTCATCCAAGGAACCAAAGGGTTCGTCCATAAGTAAGATATCTGGATCCTGCACCAAAGAGCGTGCTATTGCAACTCGCTGCGCCATGCCACCGGACAGTTCATGTGCCCAGTTATGCTCAAACCCCTGAAGCCCGGTCAAAACCACCATTTCTGCAGTTTTTTCATTGATTTCGGACTGAGGTGCGCCTGCCAGCTCCAACGGCAAGGCAATGTTCTGGTTCAGTGTCCGCCATGGCATCAGGTTGGGTTTTTGAAAAACCAGCCCTGTTCGTGCCTGCCTGTCGAGAAGGTCTGGATATTCAATGGTTCCGTGTTCATAAGGGACAAGCCCAGCCAGCGTTCGCAGCAGTGTGCTTTTACCTCCTCCGGAAGGTCCAATCAGGCATACAAATTCGTTCTTGCTAATTGAGAAACTGATGTTTTCCAGCACTTCAAGCCTTCCGTCTTTATCCGGAAAGCTAACTGCCAGGTCTTTCACTACCAAAGACAGTTCAGGGGAGGAAGTCATTCGAATAGACCCCGTTCAGGTCGATAGCATTTTTCATCAATCCTATGTCCAATAAAACTCGCATCATATTTTCCCAGCCCAGTGCCTGATCAGTTTCATTTTCAGGTTCGGTTTGCCATATTTTAATTGATTCGTCCAAGACCTTTCTCTGGATCGGAGAAGTTTCTTCTGTCAGGTTTTCAACATAGAGTTTACTTATGTCCCATGTTTCTTCAGCATTTTCTGCTGCATAGATAACACCTCTCAAAAAAGCTCTTACTACGCTGCGAACCAATTCAGGATCGTTTTCCATGGTTGTCTCATTTGTCACCAGACAATTGCCGACCAAATCAATATAATCGCGAACTGCGATCACGTTGATCTCATAACCACGCTCTTTTAACTGAACAGGTTCATTTGCGATGTAACCAACCACGGCATCAACTGTGTTGCTCACCAGCCCCTCAACCTGGGTAAACCCGATAGACACCAACGAATAATCTCCACTTTTAAGTCCGGTCTGACCAGCCAGCGCTTCCATTCCAATGTAGTTTGCACCATACAACCCTGGCAAACCAATACTCTTCCCTCTTAAATCTTCAGGGATTGTGATTCCAGACTCTTTCAAGGCTATCACAGCTACAGGATAATCTTTATACCAGGTTGCAACCGATACCACGGGTAGCCCTTGTTCCCTGCTTAGTAAAATCTGTTCGCCAGACGCGATCATAAACTGCTCATGGTTCGACCCGACCAGTGCAACCATATCGGCTTCGTTTCCATAGACAAGGTTAATTTCCAACCCCTCATCTTTAAAGAACCCTTTTTCAAT
>CAZMZQ010000029.1:0-7995 GCA_964570745.1 uncultured Anaerolineaceae bacterium | reverse complement strand
GCTGTATCATACTGACCACGGCCAAGGTTAATCAGGTATCCTAATCCCTGGTTTGAACCTACCAGTTCACCAACGATCGCACCAATTACCGACAGAGTAGCTCCCACCCGCAGGCCACCAAGCAGGACCGGAAGTGAAGCCGGGATTTCCAGGTAGCGCAAAATTTGCCAACCCGAAGCATTAAAAGAGTGCATCAACTCACGCAGATCCTGTGAAACCTGCCTCAAACCTACTAAAACGTTAACCAAAACTGGAAAAAACACGGTAAGCGCACAGATTAACACCTTAGAGAACAGCCCTGGTCCAAACCAGATAATGATCAATGGTGCGATGGCAACAACCGGTACTGACTGGCTTCCAACCAAAAAAGGTGAGAGTAATTTTTCAAGAGATACTGTCTTTGACAGGATATAACCAAGAATTAATGCAGCAACAGTACCGATCAGCAAACCAAGGCTAAGCTCAAGCAAAGTGTATGAGAGATTTCGCCACCACATCCCATTTTTTAATATTTCTATAAATTTTAACCAAACCATTTTCGGACTGGGCAGTATGAAAGCCGGCAGTTTTAGCAGGCTGTAAAGGGCTTGCCATATCCCAATGAACAACAAGACAGACAGAATAGGCAGGAGCCAGCTGTGTCTGGTGAATATCCCGGTTGCAGTTTGGCTGGTATGTTTGGATGTTTTTTCCATATCTGTAATCGCCTTGACCGATGGCTAATTGTACAGTTATTTTCCATTAGGTCAAAGCTTCAAACCTATTCAAACACTTTTTCCGACTATAATTATTTCAAATGTCACTCATACCAATAAAACCTGCTCAAATCACGCTGATGCCTAATGCCGCAATCCCTAAGGCGAACGCATTAGCCATGCGCGTAGGTGACTTTCTGCAGAATCACAATGTTGCCTACACAACTTTCTCCTACAACTTTGAGGAACCAACCCTGCTGCCTGACCTCAGCGGAGTTGATTTGTTGATAATTGTGGGTGGAGACGGCAGCCTTCTGCGGGCTGGACATCTATGCGCGCCTCTTGGTATCCCTTTGCTTGGCATCCAATCGGGAAGGCTGGGCTTTTTAGTCGAATTAAACGAATACAACCTGGAAGAAAACCTGGAAAAACTGATTACTGCTGATTACCACCTTGAAAGTCGCATGATGTTAAAGGCAAACCTGATCCGCGAAAGTGTGATTATTTCCAGTTGGGATGTGATTAACGAAGCCGTTATTTGCCGGGGAAAAGAAGTGCGACCAATCGAAGTGCGTGTTGACCTCAATGAAGGCTATATGAATTCATACGTTGCCGACGGGGTCATTGTTGCCACCCCAACTGGTTCCACGGCCTACGCCCTGGCTGCCGGGGGTCCTATCCTGCCTCCTGAATTGCGCAATATGCTTATCCTTCCGATTGCTCCACATCTCAGTTTGGATCGTGCAGTGGTCCTGGCTGAGGGTGCTGAGGTCAATCTCTATCCCAACATAAAACACGACACGGTCGTCAGTGTTGATGGTATGGCACCTGTCGCATTGGAAGAGGGAGATAGAATTTGCATTCAGGTTAATCCTCAATCACTACAAATGGTCCGTTTTGGAGAACCAAACTATTTTTATAGCAACCTGGCTGCTGTGATGCAACAAAATCCGATCCTTGAAATGGAAAAGCATGACTGATCAAAATATGAATGACCCTGTTCAAATGCCGGGATTAACTTGTAATCGCTGTGGAAAGCCGATTACTCCTGAAACTGCCATCCTTACCCCAACCGGTTATCGATGTAGGGATTGCATCCGGGCTCAACAAAAGGTATTTGATACCACTAAACCTCTTGATATTGTCATTGGATTTTTGATCGCCGGTGTGTTTTCTTATGTTGGCGGCTTGGTGGTCTCTCGTCTAGGGTTTTTTACACTGCTTGTGGCTCCTGGTGTGGGCACGTTGATTTCAAACGCTGTTCGTGTTGCTGTGAAACGACGGCGAAGCAAGCTCCTCAACTCAGCAATTCTGGCAGGCGCCCTGATCGGTGGTATCCCACTTTTGTTACCTGGTATTGTCTCTTTCTTCGTATCTGCAGGCGGTCCATTGTCTGTAGGTAATTTGTTACCATTGATTTGGCGAGGTGTTTATGTCGCTCTGGTTGCGTCGACTGCCTTCGCTCAAACCAAAGGAATTCGTCTTTGAGGCAGCATGCTCCGCGAACTTCAAATTCACAACTTCGCTATCATTACCGACCTTTTACTAACATTTAACAATGGATTAGTAATATTCACAGGAGAAACTGGCGCTGGCAAGTCCATTATCCTTGACTCCCTCAGCGCGGTTTTGGGTCAACGAGTGGACAGCAGCGTTGTAAGGCAAGGGAGTAAGCATGCTTATGTCGAAGCGCATTTCGAACTGGACGAACGAACGTTTGAAACATTAAAACCATTACTCGAAAAAGAAGGCTTGATCGAAGAGAGCAATGAGCTCGTGTTATCCCGTGAAATTCGCGCAGAAGGACGGTCGATTGCCAGAGTTAACGGGCGTAGTGTCAACCTTGGAATCCAGGCGGAAATAGGGGCTGTATTGGTCGATGTTCACGGACAGTCGGAACATCTTTCACTCCTTAAAGTGAAAAGTCACCGCGAACTTCTGGATCGATTCGCTCGAAACGCTGCGCTTCTCGAAGCTTATCAATCAGACTTTCGAATGTGGTCAGCCTTACAGACCGAGTTAAAGAAGCTTAATGAGCTACAATCCCATGCTGATGAACGGGCTGACATTTTACGCTATCAAATCGGGCAAATTGAAGCTGCAAAACTTATCCCTGGTGAAGAAGAAGCTCTTCGCCAGGAAAGCACACGGCTGTCAAACGCAGAAGTGTTAAGCCTGCATGCTCAGTCTGCCTTGCAAGCGCTTGATGAAAGCGATCCTGAATCGCGTTCGGTTACCGAATTGCTTGGGAGTGTCGCCAACGATCTGATAACCCTTTCACGCATCGACACAAATATCCAGCCGCTTTCCGATCTGGTAGAAGCTGCATTGAGCAGCCTGACCGACGTTGCTTACGAACTTCGCCGTTATAACGATCAGATTGAATACAACCCTTCCCGCCTCGATCAAATCGAAACCCGTATCGACATGATCAATAGTCTGAAACGCAAACATGGAGGATCTGTTGAAAGTGTGATCGATTACTTCTCATCAGCCCAATCTGAGTTGGACAAAATCGAAGGCGTGGAAGATGAGATAAAAGAAGTAAAGCAAAAAATTCTGCAACTTAAGGCAAGTCTTGCCGAAAAAGCGCTTAATATAAGAAATACCAGGCAAAAATCAGCCCAACAACTTGCCACGCAAATGCAAGAACAACTCAGTCAGCTTGAAATGGGCAAAGCTCGCCTGCGTGTGCAGCTCTCTGAGCGGCAGGACCCGGAAGGACTCGATATCAACGGAAAGCTTGCCTTCGACGCTTACGGCGTTGACCAGGTTGAGTTCCTTATTGAAACCAATCCAGGCGAAGGGTTTAAACCACTGGCGAAAATAGCCTCAGGAGGAGAAACTTCGCGTTTGATGTTGGCACTTAAGAATGTATTGGCAGATGCTGACCAAATCCCAACTCTGGTTTTCGATGAAATTGACAGCGGTATTGGCGGTCGTGTTGGTATGACAGTCGGCGAGCTGCTTTGGAAACTCGCCAGACATCATCAAGTCATGTGTGTTACCCATTTGCCCCAATTGGCAGCTTTTGGAGACCAACATCTTAGGGTCAATAAACAAACCACTGATAACCGAACAACCACTCAGGTCGAAGAATTAATTGATGAAGAACGCGTTAAAGAACTGGCTGAGATGTTGGGCAGTTTCAGTGCACAAAGTTTGCAAACTGCGAAAGAAATTTTGAATGTAGTTAACGAAATAACTGTTACAATTTAGCAATAATTGATTTGACTTTTTTACCAAAAATAATCAAATAGCATGGTTATGCTGAAAAGGAGAGCTATGCCAAACATGGATGAGTTTCTTGCGGTAATCTTAGGTGGAGGGCAGGGAAAGCGTCTTTATCCACTCACAGCAGAACGCGCAAAACCTGCCGTGCCAATCGCTGGTAAATATCGTTTGATTGATATCCCTATAAGCAATTGCATCAATTCTGGAATCTTTAGAATTTCGGTTCTAACCCAATTTCTTTCTGTATCTTTACATCGCCACATTAGCCGTACTTACGTGTTTGATAATTTTCATCCCGGGAGTGTTCAGATTTGGGCAGCCGAACAGACCATGGAAAACACGGATTGGTATCAGGGCACTGCAGACGCAGTTCGGAAACAACGGTCTGAGATTCTGACTTCACGGGCAAAACATGTGTTGATCCTGGCGGGCGATCATCTGTATCGTATGGATTATGCCAAAATGGCTGAATTTCACCTGGATAACAATGCAGATATCACTGTAGCTGTCCAGCCAGTTCTAAAAGAAGACGCACCTCGCTTTGGTATTCTCAAAAGTGATGATGAAAACCGCATTACCCGCTTTGCTGAGAAACCTAAAGATCCCGTTGTGCTGCAGGAAATGGTTAGTCGGGACGACCCTGATTCACCTTTTCTTGGTTCAATGGGAATCTATATGTTCAGAATGGATGTGCTGATGGACGTTCTTCGGCAAGAATACGCTGAACATGCGATGGATGATTTTGGCGGTGATGTTATCCCCTTGCTTATTGAGAAGGGTAAACGGGTTTTTGGATATAACTTTGAGGGTTATTGGCGGGATATTGGAACAATACGAACATTCTATGAAACAAACCTTGAATTAACCGAAGAAAACCCACTCTTTGATTTCTATAACCCAGAACAACCAATTTTCACACATCCTCGCTTTTTACCCGCAAGCCGTATCAATGGCTGTGATCTTAATCAAGCAATGGTTGCGGAAGGCTGTGTTATAAAGGATTCGACAATCCAACATTCAATTGTGGGACTGCGGAGCCAGATTGGCGAAGGTACACTTATTAAAGATACCATCGTCATGGGTTGCGACTGGTATGGAAATCTTCGGAATGGAGCGTCTTTAGGCATCGGCAAAAATTGCTCCATCGAAGGTGCGATTATCGATAAAAACGCCAGTATCGGGGACAATGTTGTCATCAAGCCCTTCCCGGGCGACAAGGACATTGCCGGCGATTATTACTACGTAAGAGATGGGGTTGTTATTATCCCCAAACACACCACAATACCAGCTGGTACGCTTATTAAGCCATAAATCACTAAACCTGATGACCAGGCGGAGCGAAAGCTCCGCTTTTTTTGTGCGAACATCGATGGGATAGATTAGATATCACCTCTCCCGTAAAATATTCCTCAATTCATAAACAGCAATTCCAAACGCGACGGATACATTTAATGATGATTTCTCGCCTGCCATTGGGATATAAATGCATAAATCTGCTAAATCCAACAGTCCGGGATCAACTCCTGCTGGCTCACTACCCAATAAAACCAGCAGTTTGTCTCCAGACAGGCTTTCGGGCTTCACTTCAAACAGATTCAAAGCTTCAGGAAGGCACTCCAAAATGACGACTTTATATCCTTCAGCTTTGAGCGCCGCAGTCATTTGCAAGCTGTTGGCAGCCCATTCCCAGTCAAGTCGGTTTTCTGCTCCTAAGGCGGCCTTAATAACAGACCTGTTGTTCTGTGGGGTAGGGGTTAATCCGCATAAGATTACTTTATTAACATCCGCACCTTCACAAGTTCGAAAGATTGAGCCAACGTTGTGGGCTGAACGGATGTTATCTAATAAAATGATAAATTCCAGATGATCGCTTTGAAATCCTCCGGGTCGCCATTGTGCAAGTCTTTCTGTTGCTTTTCGTAATTCACTTCCACATTGCGGGCATATCTTACCTTTGAAAGAATCTAAATCAAGTGGAAAACGAAACCTGCAATTTTCATTCAGGCATTCCATGAAGAATAATTTTGAACTCATAAGGGTATTTTATCTGAAAAACATCTTTAAAAGTGTTAGTCGTCTGAGTGAGGGGGGCACCCAGACGACTAACAATTATTATTATAGCGATTTATTTTTTAAAATCAAGAGATTTTGGGATAAAAATCGGTGTTTGTCTAAAATCTTATAATATTCACACAAATGTTTACATAACGTTAATATAAAGCGACTTATGTTCAGGGATTCGTAATTGCTTGTCCGCTGCTGGTGCAATAAGGTTTAATCTTGTAACCCTGCATGATGAGTTCGTGAAGAATTAATTGCAATCCAGCAATAGTCTGTTCTCGTTGTTCGCCTCCGTCATGCATTAAAATGACCTTGCCAGGCTCTAACCCTGATAAAAGAATAGAAAGCATTACCGTAGGATCAGGCTGCTGCCAGTCTATTGTGTCAATGGTCCACATCGAGATTGCATAGCCCATCTGATACGCATATTGGTATGTCATGTTGCTCGCCTGACCGTAAGGCGGACGCAGGCATCGTGCATATTGCCCCTCGAGGTTAGGCTCGCCCCGTAAAGCATCAAGAATTACTTGCTCTGTATCGTGAACTTCCAGATAAAAGGTCGTGTAATCCACAGAACCGAGGTCTGTGTGATTGTAGCCATGTACTGCGATGTTCTGCTTGTGCTCAGCAATAAGCCTGACTATGTCCGGAAAGGTACTGGCATTGCGTCCAATCATGTAAAAAGTGGCTCCGGCACCATATTTGTCCAGGATCTTCAGGATTGTTGGAGTCCAATGCGGATCAGGGCCATCATCAAAGGTCAGGTAGATCACTTTATCATTGTTGACATCTTCATCGGCTCTATCCTGAGCAACGACGATATTCCTCGTCATACCATTTTTTGCACCAGCAGGGACGGCAACAAACCTCCCTGAGACCCGATCTGCCGGTAACACCAGGAAAATCAGAGAAAGAAAAATGGACATAAACTGTCGATTACGTTTCATACACAGTTATTCTATCAACGTTTGTTCTCTTTCACAAAACAATTGCAATGCGCTATTTCCACGACTTCAAATACAACTACCCATTATGGATCAACAATAATCCCTGGCATTGATTGCCAGGTTGTTCCATTATTAACTGTCATATAGATTCGGTTTTGATCCATCGTCTCTGGCGAAATTGAGGCAGTAAGGAACCCATAAGTAGAAGAAACCATGTCCACGGCCACTGGTATGATCGCCGGTGGCAAGCCGGAGCTTACATCCTGCCAGGTTATACCCCCGTCTGAAGTCTGATACATTTTACCGTCTGCAAAGACAACTCCTGTCTCAAAGCTCCCAAAATCGCTGAAGGCTACGTTATCCAGACTAGAGATATAAGCCCAACTTTCACCTCCGTCACTGCTGCCACAGTAATGGGTAGGGACACTGTCATAATCCGGCAGATATGCCTGGATCGCAATAACCACCTCATTCCCACTAATGCGGAAAATATTGCTTATCGCCAGTTCAGCATCGTCTGCATCTGGCAACCCCGTGCATTCCACCTGGGACCAGGAGACGCCAGCGTTGCTGGATTTGAATAAATAAAGCCACCCTGGCGCAGGAATCGACCCACCAACTAATAAGGTGTTTTCACTTAGAACTGTAAATTGACTTTTGATTCCGCCTGTAGGAAGCCCGTGGTCATCAACGCCTCCCGGTTCATGTGTGAACGTTGTGGTCCATGTGAGCCCCGCGTCTTCTGTTTTATGAACGCTTACATAATTAGAGCCCAACCCGACCCCCTCGCTAGAAAAAACATACCCCACCTGGGAACTCACGATTCCCATTGGCCCACAGGGAAAGTCAAGCTGGCTCTTGCTCCAGCTCCGCCCCTGATCGCTTGTTACGTATAAAACGCCGGCAGTTTCGGGCAGAGATTGACAAACCCAGGCAAGTTGACTGTTGGCAAAAACGGCGTAAATATTGCCGCTTTTATCGCTTGCAGCTAATTCCGGTGGAGTTACCTCCATCCAATGTTCACCAAAATCGGGAGTGATATAAATATGGTTCTTATC
>CAZMZQ010000028.1:9285-14522 GCA_964570745.1 uncultured Anaerolineaceae bacterium | reverse complement strand
GTTTCACATTTTCGTATCCTGTTGTGAGAAAATAGGTTATAACTTCTATATCTATTTTCCTAATTGGAGTGTCATGATAAAAATTATTGAAGTAAAAGATAAAAGAGCTCAAAAGCAATTAGTCGAATTCCAGTACCAGCTTTACGAAGATTGCCCTTATTTCACACCCCCCTTTAAAACCGATATTTACGCAATGATGAATAAGAAGAAACACCCATTCTATGATCATTCAGATTCTGATCACTTTTTGGCGTTTAAAGACGGTAAAGTAGTTGGGAGAATTGCTGCCTTAGAAAATAAGCCATTTAATGAATATCACAAGTGCAAGGATAGTGAATTTTATTTATTTGACTGTATCGATGACCAGGAGGTCGCCGATGCATTGTTAAACAAAGTTAAAGATTGGTCAAAAGAACGTGGTCTGACCAGAATTGTTGGACCCAAAGGATACGGGCCGTTGGACGGTTATGGAATTCAAATCGAAGGTTTCGAACACCGACAAATGATGGATATGATGAACTATAACTATCCTTACTATCAACGCCTTGTGGAAAACTTTGGTTTTGTCAAGGAAGTAGACTTTGTTTCCAGCTATGTTGCTCCACAGGAATATAAACTTCCGGAAAAGGTGACGCGGGCAGTTGAAATAGTCAAAAAAAGAGGTTCGTTGAAAGTAATGAATTTCCGTAACACTAAGCATGTTATGGAATGGCGTTACAAAATCAAAGAAGCCTACAACCGTGCTTTTATTAATAACTGGGAATATTACCCTCTGAGCGATAGGGAACTTGATTATGCAGTTGACAATGCAATTCGGTTTGTCATACCCGAATTGTTACAGGTAATCCTTACCGCAAATGATGATATTGTAGGATTTGTTTTGGCTTTTCCTGATGCATCTGCTGCGATGCAAAAAAATAAGGGGAAACTTGGTCCATTGGAAATTGTTCGTTTGCTTCGTGAGTTAAAAACAACCCAGTGGTTTGACCTTAACGGTATTGGCATCCTTCCAGAATATCAAGGCATGGGCGGGAATGCCCTTTTAATGGATGCTTTGGTGGCTTCTATCCAGAAGAATAAGCGGTTTATCCATGCTGAGCTCACCCAGGTTGCTGAAACAGCAGTTCAAATGAGAAAAGACCTTGAAAATCTTGGTGTCCGTTATTACAAAAACCATCGGGTTTATAAGTTAGAAATATAACTAAATATTTAGAATGTGACATTGATCTGGTGAATTTGCAGATCAAGGATAAAATTGAATAACCAGGAATAATAAAAAAGAGCGGGTGATGGGATTCGAACCCACGAATGTTAGCTTGGGAAGCTAATGCCTTACCACTTGGCAACACCCGCTTGAGTGCTTTATTTTACCTTGTTTTTATTTTTTTGAAAGACCATTATGTCAAGAAACAAATCTAAAGAAGCGGAACAATTTGTCAAAGGCCGAATGAGTTCGTTTAATGCTGCCTTTCAAGGGCTGAAATATGTTTTGAAAACCCAAAAAAACTCATGGATTCACGTTGCTGCTACGATATTAATTATCTCTGTTAGTGCATTTTTGCAGTTGACGACCCTTGAATGGATTGGAATCCTTTTGGTTATTGGGTTTGTATGGATGGCTGAATTTCTCAATACTGCATTGGAAGTATTGGTAGATCTAACAAATCCAGAGATCCATCCCCTGGCTAAGATCAGTAAGGATGTTGGAGCAGCTTCTGTTTTGATAGCTGCTTTTTTGGCTGTGATCATTGGCTTATTGATTTTGGTCCCTGCAATTCTGAGAAAATTCGGTCTATTTTTCCTATTTGAATAATCTTTGGGGTTGTATTATACAAACTATTTATTTATACTCAGGCTAAATTATGGAGGATGTAATGATTGAAGAACCAATAAATGTAACTGATGAAGCTTTTCAAAAAACTGTCTTGGAGAATGAACTACCGGTAATTGTAGATTTTTGGGCACCGTGGTGCGGACCTTGCCGCATGGTTGCCCCGATACTCGATAAGGTTGCCAAGGAATACGCCGGTAAATTGATCGTAGCAAAAATAAACACAGATGAATACCAGGAATGGGCGGGCAAGTATGGTGTCCAGGGTATTCCAACCATGCTTATGTTAAAAGATGGGAAAATAGTCCATCGACAAGTTGGTGCTTTGCCTGAACCAATGCTCAAAGAAACGATCAATCAATTCCTCGAGGTTGCTAACGGTTAGTCTTTATCTTTGAAAAATGGAGGAGCCGCTTCTGCGGCTCCATTTTTAATTTTGAATAGTTTGAGTCTTTTTACGAACTATATCTGCTCCAAGATTTTGCAGTTTTTGTTCGATTCTTTCATAACCCCTATCAATTTGACCGGCATTGCGTATAGTAGACTCGCCTTGGGCGGATAGTGCAGCCAAAACAAGAGCAATTCCAGCCCTGATATCGGGACTTTCCAACTTTTCAGCGTTCAGTTTTGAAGGTCCGTTGACAATGCAGCGGTGGGGGTCACACAATACGATCTGGGCGCCCATTGAAACAAGTTTATCGATGAAGAACATACGGCTGGGGTACATCCAGTCATGGAATAAGATCGTCCCTTTAGCCTGGGTGGCTATAACGATCGCAATGCTCATCAGATCTGTAGGGAAGGCAGGCCAGGGCATAACACTTATTTCCGGTATTGCGTTACCAAGGTCTGGCTGGATTTCAAGAGTTTGATTTGCAGGGACAATAATATCATCACCGTCAAAAATCATCTCAACACCCAGTTTTCTCAAAACCAACTGAATCATTCTCAGATGTTGAACACCAGCATTTTTAATCCGAATCTCACCACGGGTTACAGCAGCAGCTCCAACAAAACTGATAACCTCTAAATAATCAGGTCCAATAGTGAATTCTGTGCCATGTAATTGGTCGACTCCTTCAACTTCTAGGACGTTCGAACCGATATTGTTGATTTTTGCGCCCATTGAGTTTAATAAGTGACACAGCTCCTGGATGTGAGGTTCAGAAGCAGCATTGCAAATACGGGTGATTCCTTTTGCCAAGACAGCTGCCATTATTGTATTTTCAGTCGCGGTCACACTTGCTTCATCCAAAAGGATATCCGCACCAACCAATCCATCTGACGAAAATCGAAAAACATCATTGTAAGTGAAGTCCGCACCAAGAGCCTGGAGTGCTAATATGTGCGTGTCCACACGTCGACGACCGATAACATCACCCCCAGGTGGGGGCAGGGTCAGGCTGCCGAATCGTGCAACCATCGGACCAGCCAAAAGAATAGAAGCCCTGATCTGCCGGCACAAATCAGGATCGAGATCGCCAGGTCTGATCTCGTCTGCCTGAAAAGTCCAGGAAGATGTCTCCAGGTTTTTCTCGATTTTCATACCAAGACTTTGAAGAAGTTTGCACATAGTTCTGGTGTCCTGGATGTCAGGCATATTTTTCAATGTTACAGGATCAGCAGATAACAAAGTTGCAGCCATCATCGGCAGGGCGGCATTTTTGTTACCTGAAGGGTGCATAGTGCCACTTAGTGGTTTGCCACCTTGAATAATAAATTTATCCATTAACTCTCCTGAATCTTCTACTTAGCCT
Organism: uncultured Anaerolineaceae bacterium; assembly: GCA_964570745.1. GTDB lineage: Bacteria > Chloroflexota > Anaerolineae > Anaerolineales > Anaerolineaceae > Mesolinea. The sequence continues at coordinate 10,934 of CAZMZQ010000028.1, read as the reverse complement.
TTGGACCAGAAGCTGTAACTTCGGGGCTGACATCAGCCTCGTATTTCTTGAAGTTTTCAACAAATTTTGTTGCAAGAGAGTGAGCCTCAGCTTTATACAGGTCCTTATCTACCCAGGAGCGTTCAGGATTCAATACATCATCAGGGACCCCAGGGACAGCATCCGGAATAGCGATGTTGAAAATGGGATGAATATGAGTGGGAACATCATTAAGATCACCATTGAGTGCTGCTGTAATCATTGCGCGTGTCAGCGGGAGCTTAATTCTCTCCCCTGTGCCAAAACCACCTCCAGACCAACCAGTGTTAAGCAGCCAAACCTTAGTACCGTGCTGCTCCAACCGTTTTGCCAACAGACGAGCGTAAACAGTTGGCTTTAGGGGAAGGAAAGGGGCTCCGAAACAAGTAGAAAAAGTGGCTTGGGGCTTATCTCCCAAACCGCGCTCAGTCCCAGCTAATTTTGAGGTATAACCGCTCAAAAAGTAGAACATAGCCTGTTCTTTGGTCAACCTTGCTAATGGTGGCATAACACCAAAAGCATCAGCCGTGAGAAAGAAAATGTTTTTCGGGTGACCGCCGGTGCCTGAAGGTTCATAATTACTGATGAAAGTCAGCGGATAAGATGCCCTGGTGTTTTCAGTGATATTGCTGTCATCAAAATCAGGATGGTTTCGATCATCCAGAGGAACATTCTCTAAAAGAGTACCAAACCGGTTAATTGCAGACCAAACCAGAGGTTCATATTTAGGGTTCAAACGAATTGTTTTGGCGTAACAGCCGCCTTCAAAGTTGAAAATACCATTATCGCTCCAGCCATGCTCGTCATCACCAATCAATGATCGGGCTTCATCGGAAGACAAAGTGGTCTTGCCGGTACCGCTCAAGCCAAAAAAGAGTGCGACATCGCTATCTACTCCAATATTTGCGGAACAATGCAGTGAAAGGATGTCCCTTTTCGGTAAGACATAATTCATAAGAGTAAATACAGACTTCTTAATTTCTCCTGCATACATTGTATTACCGATTAAAACAAGTTTTTCGTCGAAATTTATCGCCACCATGGCAGGGGATCGCAGATTATCAGCTTCGGGGTCACCGACAAATTTTGAACATACTAACAACGTGAAATCGGGATCGATAAGGGGCTGACCACTATCGTTCGCGATGAACATATTAGCGGCAGCAAGGCTTTGCCAGGCTTGATCTGAGATCACCCGGATTTTGATTGCGTTTTCAGATTCTGCACCTGCCAATACATCGCGGACATACAAAGTGAGCGGTTGTATTGTATGGATCATTTTGTTTTTAAGATGGTCAAATTGTTCCTGGTTTCGGGGCTCGGTTCCGGAAGCAAACCACAAATCGGGATCATCATTTTCAATAATGTATTTGTCGTTGGGCGAGCGGCCGGTAAACGGTGAGGTGTTTACCACCAATGCGCCAGTATCTGCAAGATCGGTTTCGCCCCGGCAGACTGATTCGGTCACAAGTTCAGGGATATTGAGGTTATATCTAATCTCTTTGACCTCACCCAAACCCAATTTGGTTAGCTCTGATCTCAACACTTCCATTGCGTTATTCGTGTCCATGTTTTGCCATCTCCTTCTATTGATTGTGAAAAAGTTGATATGCCGGTTTCCCGTAAATCGA
>CAZMZQ010000028.1:4956-9185 GCA_964570745.1 uncultured Anaerolineaceae bacterium | reverse complement strand
TCTTCATAGAGCGCATAAACCACACTATCCAGATATTGTCCGACGCTTGCAGAAGATACTTCTTCGCCCTGGTCTGAATCAACCAACAAGTAAAGACCATCCACAAGTGAGTAGAAAGAATAAGTTTGAGCTCCAATTTCATTCAACGAATGAGCTAAAAGGATTTGACCTTCAAAATATTGATTAGTCTTTTCGAGCAATTTTGTCCAGATCTCTTCACTTGATTTAGGGGTGCCATAATTCTGAGAAACCGTCTCAATAGCTCCTGGATAGCTTGGCCAAACATCAGGTCCGCCAAGAATTAGTTGATCAGCTTGCAAATCAGTTCCAAGTTTGATCAGATGAGTTACAACCCGTTCATACTCAGCAAACCATTGCTGCCACCACAGAGAATCTTTTGGTGTATTTCGCCACCAGTTTGTATCCAGTTTTTCAAAATTAAGATGTGGATAAAGGGCCACCTTAAATCCGGATTGTTTTGCTTCAGATACAATAATTTCAAGTTCTTGAGAAGGAATTGTGAATTCTGGATTCATGTCAATAAATGGCAGACCACTTGATTCAGAGACTTTCCACGTTTGTCGTAAAATCAGCCAGTTAAATCCATTTTCTGCCAGGTCAGCGATTATTGTTTCATACGAATCATGATATTGTGACGAATAGACATAATCAAGCTCAACACCGATATAAACTTCTTCCATGAAATTTACCGGGTTGTAACCTGAGGTATAAAGATTATCCGATCCGTTCATTCTCCAGCTAAATATCTCGTCATGGATTTCATTTTGAGTTGCAATCGTAAAGCTTCTCGAAAAACCATTTTGAATGATTTCAGCTCCAATTGCACAGTCAGAAAAACGGCAATATCGATATTCGACCTCGGTTGGTTCAGAGGAGGAAGGATAATAGACGAGCATCCACTGACCGTTTTGCATTTGCCACATCGGGATCGGTGAGCTCCAATAACCCTGATTGAACTGGATATAGAGGTGGTCTTCAGGCATCGTGTCAGAAGGTGCCTGTACATAAAACGTGGTTGGAGACCCTGCAGCCGAACGCCAGCCAATGACAGTGTCTTTAACAACGACATTCTTGACCGGTACGATAAATTGGCGTGTTTGCCTTGACCCATTTTCATCCCGCTCGATGTTTAACACAGCATTTCCCAAGGTGTAGGAATAACGGAGGAAGGTGCCTGCATATGCTTTAACTTCAGCTGTATAGGTGCCATCTTTGTTAAGATTCATTAAAGGCATATTTATCGACTGAACCCCAGCTCCACGAATTTGATCAAATAAGGTCATACCGAACTGACCGGTATTTCCTGCAATCCGGACCGGGGCACCATCGATTTCTCCTGGAGCTTTCATCACAAATTTAATTGTGATTTCAGGATTAGAGGTCATACGGATTATCGCAAGAGTTGATAGTCCTTCGACCAGGTTTACTTCCTGTTGAAAACTTTGATGACTTCCGTCAATCGTAGTGGCAACAAGATTATGCTTGCCAACCGGCAAATCACGCAGATAGAAGCGGCCGTTCTTATCAGTCATCGTAGTTTTGCCAGCCACACTGATCATTACATCAGATATCGGTTCTTCAGTAAGAGCATCTGCAACCGCACCATGCAGACTTGCTAATTCACCAGTGTACAGATTGTTAGTCCATCCTGAAATTGTGTCGGAAATGACCAGGTTTTTCTTTACAACAAGTTGTCTGAAAGGTACCTCATCGCCTCCTGGCTGCGCTTCGTTAACCAGCAATGGTTGGAGCATGCTGTAGCGGTATGATATTGTGGCTCCTTCTGGTAGAGGGACAGAAATCACGAAGTTGTTATTCAAATCATGAGGTATAGAATAGCGTTCGACGTTGTACTGAAAGCCACTTACCAGGTCCAGTATATCGAGAGAAAGCAAATCTTCGTCAGAGAATTTTGTGGATGTAAAAACGTTAAATTGCACATCAACCAGGTCTGGTTGCTCGATCTTTTCCGGATAATTGGGATTGACCGTGGACCTATCTGTTTCCTTTGATTCAAAACTCAGAGCACATGATGAAATTATCAGGTTAATAACAATAACCAGCACGAAAAGCAGCCACCCTGATTTTCTCATTGCAATCAATCCGCCACAGTTTTATGATTATTACGTATCTTGTCGAGGTTCTCAGCCAGGCTTCCCAACACTCCATTGATGAATCTCGGTGTAGAATCGGTCCCAAACAATTTTCCAAGTTCAACGGCCTCGTTGATTCCAACTTTTACCGGAGTTTTCCCGTAAAACGCGACTTCCCACAAAGCCAGCCTCAAAATATTCCGGTCAATTACTGCAACCTGGTCGAGAGGCCATTCAGGGGCATGGGCACCAATCAATTCATCAAGAAGTGCTGTGTTTTCATGGACACCATTAATTAAAACTAAAGCAAAGGCGCGTTGAGAATCATTCAACTGGTTATCAATCGATCGTAATTCCAATACTTCGCCTAACGGGTGGTTAGTCAGATCTAGTTCAAATAACGCTTGTAAAGCTGCAACCCTTGCTTTTGTTCTTGATTTCATGATTTCCTAAGCTTCAACATCCACATCGGTGATATGAACATTGATCTTAGCAACTTCCATGCCAACCATTTCAGTTATAGCCCGGTTTACTTTTGCTTGAATCTCTTCAGCAACCAATCTTGCGTTTTGATCGCTGCTGATAATCACATAAAGGTCAAAGTAAATCGAATCATCCTTGATTTCAATTTTCACCCCATCCTGCTCTGACTTGCTCTCAACGAGCCGGCTGACACCTGGTACAGCCAAAGTAGTGAGCCTGGCGATTGTGTTTAACACTGATGGGGCAATCGTAGTCTTCCCAATAGATTTATGCATTTTAATCCTCAATCTCTCCAGGTAAGTATCCGGTTCTCAGTATGGTATATAAAACGATTTGATCATCGCTCATTTCGAGTTTTTCGGCTTCTTTTCGAACTGTATCAATCACCTTCTGGTAATTAATGTCTTTTGGCCATCCAATATTGAGAGCGTTCATCGGGTCAGAATAATTAGGAGCCTGGTTGGAAATCTCAAAATTCAATTCTTTTAAAGCTGTATTAAAAATATTGTCGTGCTTTTTAAAGAGTGACATCCATATCCGCAAGATCAGACCAACAAACATGGGGTCAGTTTCAAAGAGCTTGTCAGATTCCCGAACCAACAATCTCTTTGGTGCAGTCAATGGGTTTCGAAAGCCGCTTACTTTAACTTCCACTTTAATGGTTTCTACCAGTTCTTTCCGTATTTCATCTGGGTGGACGGAAAGATCCAGGATAATTGCTTTGATAATCTCTTCCCGAAACCAGGGTTCAATAAACACATTAATCGTGTGAAGAGGTTTTAGTTCACTCATTTTTCACATCGCTTTCCAAGTCAATTTGACTTAATATTCATCATCGTCGAGTTCGTCTTCTTCTTCTTCGACTTCCCAAAGACTTTCAGTATCTTCACCTTCATCTTCGTCCCATTCGTCATCGTCCCAATCGGTGATGTCTACTTCATCTTCAACAGGAGAATAGGTAAGGCAGCCTTCCGGTTTAATATCAACAGCCGCAGCTGCGCAATACCGGTCGTCAAGGAACTGGCAGTCAAGGTAGTAGCAGCGAATTTTTGTCATTGTTATCTCCAAAAAATATAAGATATATTCGAAGGCATTTTACCGTAGACCTGCATAACCGTAAAGATGAACCATTTGTCATCCGGGTTTGATTCGAGCCGCTTCCATAACATTTGGCAGGTTTTCAAGCCTTGCCAAGACGCGGCTGAGCTCACTGATACCGGCAACTTCGAGGACGAGGTTGACCTTTACAATATGCTGTCGGGCAGTCAGGGAGAGATCGATTAATCTCACTGGTTCACTGGAAATGACACCCGAAATATCGGACATCAGTCCTTGTCGGTCGTATGCGGTTAACTGAATTGGAACCGGATATGTTTGTTCAGCTATACCCCAGTCTACTTTGATAAGTCTTTCAGTATCTTTTATACGCAAAGTGTTAGGGCAGTCCATTCTGTGAATTGTGACACCACGACCACGCGTAATGTATCCAATAATTGGGTCACCAGGCATGGGATTGCAGCAGCGGGCAAAGTTATGCATCATGCTGGTCAAACCCATTATGGTGACATTGTCCTCGGTTTTTTGCTTTGCCGGGGCTTCCGGGATTAATTGATCCTCATCCTTGAGACTGTC
>CAZMZQ010000028.1:0-4856 GCA_964570745.1 uncultured Anaerolineaceae bacterium | reverse complement strand
AGGTTGGGGTTCAGCCAGTCGCGGCTCGGACCACCTCGATTTACAGTAAGAATTTCTACCTGGTCGCCTGTATTTAGACAGTAGTCGAGTGTTACCAATTTTCCATTGATTTTTGCTCCACGGCAGCGATGTCCAATATTGGTGTGGACCTGGTAGGCAAAATCAATTGGGGTTGAGCCTTGTGGCAGGTCAATGACATCGCCTTTTGGAGTTATCACATATACCCGGTCTTTGAACAAATCGGTGCGCATACCTTCAACGAGTTCAAGGTTGTCTTCAATTTCAAGACTCCAGGTCAGCAGGTTTCGCATCGCACTTACTTTTTGTTCATATTTCCCTGAAAAGTGTTGTTTGTTTTCTTTATATCGCCAATGAGCAGCAATCCCATATTCTGCATTTTGATGCATTTCCAAGGTGCGAATCTGCACTTCCAGAGGCTTTCCATCTGTATAAATTACTGCCGTATGCAGAGATTGGTAGTTATTTGGTTTTTTGGCCGCAATGTAGTCATCAAATTCGCCTGGGATGGGAGAGTAATGCATATGAATAATTCCCAAAACCTTGTAACAGGTCTCGACATCTTCCACAATGATCCTTACGGCCCGTAAATCTCGGATTCCATCAAACGCTTTTTCTTTACTCTGCATCTTTCGATAAATCGAGTAAATATGTTTGGGACGACCACTGATTTTGGCTTTGACCTCTGCCTTTTCAAGCATATTGTCTAATTCAACGATGATTTGGTCGACCTCTTCGAGCCGTTTAGTTCTCCTGAGCGTAAGATTCTCAGCAATTTCCTTATACTTTTGTGGGTCAGTATATCGAAATCCGAGATCTTCCAGCTCCCATTTAAACTGCCAGATACCTAATCTATTTGCGATTGGCGCAAATATGTCCAATGTTTCCTGGGCGATTTTGCGTTGTCTGTCAGAAGGCAGAGCATTAAGCGTACGCATATTATGCAAGCGGTCAGCAAGCATAATAACAACCACGCGCACATCATCACCAATCGCCAGAAGCATTTTTCGGATTGTCTCTGCTAAATCGTCTTTGATTCTATTAGCATCGCCAGGGGTAACGTCCTTAAGAGGTTTACGCTCGTTTTCCTGCTGATCTGCCCTGGAAAGGTATGGCAAACTGGTAATGCGCGTGAGATCCTCAACAAAACGGGTAATAGTCTCTCCAAACTCTTGCTTCAGCAATTTTGGTGAAACTTGGCAATCTATGATGACATCTTCCAATAAGGATGCCGCCACAATATCTGCTGTTGCTTCCATATCTAGCAAAATATAAGCAACACCAACTAAGTGTGAAAAATAAGGTTGCCCGTTTGCTCTGGTTTGCCCCTTATGAGCGTTCTCCGCAAAGAGATAAGCCTTCTCGATCTGTTCTCGTTCGGAACGTGAGTAGGCTTCCGGAAGTTTGTTAAGGAATTGCTCGATTTCCATGGTTCTCGCTAATTGTAAGCGATATCAGTCTGCTTATTATTTGAACACTGTTTGGGTCAATTGGTTTTCTTTTATTTTTATGTTTCCTGTAAAAAGTTGATCTACATGATAAACATTGTTTACTTTAGCAGTTCTTTATTGTCAAAGGCACGGTTATATCGCATTCTAAACAGGCATTCTGTTTCAATACTACTTAGGTTTCCGGTCACAGTATTTGCCAACAATTTTCCGACCCCTGGTCCGAGCATAAAGCCCTGTCCACAGGTTCCAGCAGCGATTAAATAACCGTCAAGACCATCAACCCCACCGATAATTGGATTGCCATCCGGGGTCATGGGATAGGTACCGCGCCAGGTTCGCCGGATACGGATGTTTCCCAGGATAGGCATCAACTCAGCTAATCTTTTGCAGGATTGCGGTAAAAAAGAGCTGGTGTTTTGAGTTAAATTTCCCCAGATCTGCGGTTCAGGAGTGAGACAGAATATTATCTTACCGGTCGGATGTTGATAAAAATAGAAATTGCTGGAACCCGGACATGCGCGAATGTCAACGATCATTGCATCAAACATTGGTTGAACCGGTTCGGTGATCCCTGCTTCGTGTGCGTCTGGTTCGATTGGAATATTTACTCCCACCATTTTAGAAATCTGACGTGCCCATCCTCCAGCAGTATTTACAAAGGTGTTACAGGCATAGCTGCCCTTGTTTGTCCTGACATTTTGTACTCTGTTTTCAGAAACCGCAATATCGGTAACACTTTCATTAAAATGAAAATCTACGCCAGCATGTAGGGCTTGTTTCCAAAACGCAAAAGAAGATTTCAAAGGGGATGCACTGCCATCTCCCGGTGAAAACGTACCTCCAAGCAGATCCTCAGGGTTAAGGTGAGGTGCAATCTCAAGATTTTCTTCATGTCCAATCCAATCAATGTTCAGGCCAAACGCCTGTTGTTGGGTAAGCAGATTCTTCAGTGTTGTTTCGATTTGGTCTGTATAAGCGACGAAATTATAGCCGCCAGATCGCCAGTCAATGTCATCGCCATAGGTTTCTTTCCAGGTTGAAAAAACCTCAATGGAGTTGCTACAAATATAAATTTTTGATGGGTCAGAATGGGTTGCCCTGATGCCTCCTATAGCATGCTTATTGGAAGCCTGACCTGGGCTGGGAAGTGCTTCGATTACCAAAACCCTGAGACCGGCTTTTGCCAGATACATAGCAGTTGGGGTCCCGATGGAACCTGCACCGGCAATGACAACATCATAGGTTTTTATATGGTTCATCGATTGTTTCCTGCTTCCTCGTTTGTAAACTCAATAAAATCTTTGACTGGCACTTCGACAAAAGCTGGACGTACAGGTGGGTCGGTTACTTCTGCAAGTGCGATTCCTTCTGCAGCGAACATACGCCTTATCAGGTTCAGGCAGGTCTTCCCGCCACAAGAACCCATGCTAGCATGGGTGACTGCTTTGATTTGGTTAATGTCCTTCACGCCCATACGAATCAATTGTCTGATTTCACCGGCCGTAATCCGTTCGCAGCGGCAAATGTATGCATCATCATCCAGATTTTCTAACATTTCAGAATCTAGTTCAAAGGCTTTGCCCAATCTGGGCTGGATAACCCTAAAACCAGCAACTTGTTTGGCTATAACAGTTGGCACTTCTACGCTTAACAAGCGCGTACCATCCTTGTAACCTGCAACTGTCTTGATCTTTTCGATATTAAATTTCCCTAGTACGTCACCGTCAGTATTAGTTACTTCTATTTCACTGCCAATTGCAATGCCAGGATAGTTTTGTTCCAATGGCAGGCTTACCAGGGCAGTTTGGCTGCGTTTGCGAAAATCAACCAGGCTGATCGCGAGACCCGGGCAAACTGCCACGCAGCGACCACAGGCTATGCATTCATCAACCCGTTCTTCATCAAAGTGGGGCAGGTGACGTATGTCGGCTTCGGCAATGAATATTAGGTCTTTCGGACAGACATTAGAACAGGGATTGCAGGGAATTTCCTGCGTACAATGAAATACCGGAAAAACACCTTCGAGCTTGTCTATATATTGTTCAGGTACGACCTTGCCAGGCCTTGATTTCAGGATTTCTTCCGTCTCCAGCCAGGAGGAAGGAATATCGGGAAGCTCTTTTCCCAATTTCTTAGCAATTTCATTCCCAACAATTTTTCCTGAAAAAATCGCAGCTGAAGCCTCAGCAATTTCATTTGCATCTCCCGCTGCATAAACATCGATACCGACTTCACTGGAGACCCGAAAAAATTCATCCACAGGTTCCAAACCAACTGCGATCAATAGTGTGTCGCAATCGTAAACTTGTTCACTGCCAGGAATTGGTTGAAACTTATCGTCAACTTTGGCAATTACGACAGACTCGACTTTGTTATTACCCCTTGCTTCAATTACAGTATGAGAGGTGTAAATTGGAACACCAGAGCGTGCCAGTTTGTCTTTGTGAACTTTGTATCCACCGCATTGTGGTGCAGCTTCAACCAAACCGGCAACGTGAATTCCTGCCTGGATAGCGTGGTAACCGGCAATAAGCCCGACATTACCACCGCCAATAATGAACAAATTTTCGCACGGTTTGACCATATCTCGATTTACGAGAGTTTGGAATGCTCCAGCGCCATAAACTCCAGGCAGCGTGTTACCTGCAAAGGACAGGCTGCGTTCCCGGGCACCGGTTGCGACTAAAACCACTCCTGGGTTAACGTGTACGATTTCTTTTTGATCCCTGTAAACATCCACAATCTTGTCTTCATAAACACCAATCGCTGTTGAATTTGTCCAAATTTCCACACTGCTGAGTTTCTCGACTTGATCAGCAAGAATTTTTGCAATTTCAATTCCCCTGGTACCGGCATAAACCGCATTGGTCGAGCCAAAAAAACGATGGGTCTGCAATACAAGTTTTCCGCCCAGATGGTTTTTGTCATCGATAAGAAGAACATTTATGCCAATATTGCCAAGTTCGATCGCTGCGGAAAGTCCTGCCGGACCGGCACCGATAACTAAAACCTCGCAATCCTGGTAACGAGAAAAGGAGTCTGATTCGGGCAAAGGATCAATTGTTTCTGGTAGAACTGGCAAGCCATCTGCTGGCTGCACTCTCATTCCATTGTTAACTGAGGTCATACAGGCTTTTACTGGCAATCCATCAGCGATCACCATACACTGTGAGCACTGTCCATTGGCACAAAATATACCCTGGGGGCTGTGATCCTTGACATGATGTCGAAAAACCTGGACACCTTGTGCGATCAGGGCGGAGGAGATCATTTCATTTGGTTTTGCGTAAAAGAGTTTGTCTTGCCAGTAGAAAGGTATTGTTGCTTCACTTTCATCGATCAGAATGGGGTGAGATTTGATTCGATAATCGGTCATAAACTCCTCAA
>CAZMZQ010000027.1:13171-15753 GCA_964570745.1 uncultured Anaerolineaceae bacterium | reverse complement strand
TGAAAACAGGTAGATTATACCCTTTCCCACTCATTCGTCAAATTTTCAGAACTTTTATTATACCTCCAGAATTATCTCGTAGTGGAAAAAGGCAGAATATTCCAACAATTCTCCTTATAAAATAAACCATGGTTTTTTACGCTGATAAATCGGCAAAATCCTAAAACAAACATTGTGAATTTTGTTATATATCATGGAAGCGGAAGGTCCAAATCGTGAGCACTCAATGTCCGCATTTTTGAGTGTCGTTGGTAGGGGCAGGTCCTTACCACGAGTGCCTGATAATTCGTAACGCAGCCAGACCTGCCCTTGCTGGATTTGGATTATGAATTGTGAGTTATGGGCGGGTTTGACGGGTTGGTTGAGATTACAAAGCTCACGTACTGAACCCGCCCGTACATTTATCATAAGTAATTTAGAAATCCTCACATCCTGAACCTGCCCTTAATTTTATCCTGGGCAAGCTACAAACGCTCAAATCCTGGACCATCTACAACGCAACATTTTTCAATCGGAAAAATAGCAAAATCATATCAACACCTTCTCAAGTCTGTGTTTGGAGTCAGATTCACAATTATTCTCACGATTGACGAGGACAGTTTCAGATCTTTATCATTATATTTCTACTAAGCCATTGTTATCCCAATGGCGCGTTATAATCTCTCTCAGGAAAAAAGATATGGAAGAACTGATTGTCGCGCTGCACATGCATACCAGCTACTCTGATGGCAGGGGTCTGCACAAGGACCTGGTTCAAGGCGGGCTGGAAGCCGGGGTGGACGTTTTGCTCGTCTCCGACCACAACGTGCTCGTACAGGGGTTGGATGGCTATCATCAAAAAGGGAAACAACGGCTATTGGTGCTTGTCGGTGAAGAACTGCACGACCCAACCCTTCCTGAAAAGGGCTCTCATTTGCTTGTTTTCGGGCACAACCAGGAACTTTCCCGCTTTACTGATGACCCCCAAAAACTGATCGACCGTGCCAGTGCTGCTGGTGCGGTCAGTTTAATTGCCCACCCGATCGAAGACCCCTTGCCCATGTTTGGCGAGGGTGAATTTGGCTGGCGTGATTGGTCGGTTAAAGGTTACTCCGGTATTGAATTGTGGAACCAGATGAGCGAATTTAAATCGCGCTCTCAAACCCTCCTAAAAGCTGCTTTTCATGCTCTCGCGCCGAAGTTCATGAACCAGGGACCAACAAAACAAACACTTCAGCTCTGGGATGAGCTGCTGGCGAGTTCCAACCAACCTGTTGTCGCTGTTGCAGGGGTAGATGCCCACGAAATCGTTAAACAATTCGGCCCGCTCAAGATCATGCTTTACCCCTATGCATTTCAGTTTCGCTCGCTAACCACACACATTCTGACCCCAACCCGGCTGACCGGGGAACTCAATACCGATCGAAATATGGTTATCGACGCTCTCAAAAGTGGGCATGCTTTTTGTGCCTACGATCTTCCGCATTCAACCAGGGGCTTCCGCTTCACCTGCAATACCAATGATGGCACCTTTATTATGGGAGACGAGGTGCGCACAGATGCCGGGCTGACCTTCCAGGCGAGACTGCCCCTCCGAACCCACGTACGTTTGCTCAAGGACGGGTTAGTGGTGAAAGAACATTATGACCGCGAGGTGCTCACTTACCTGACCAAAGAACCGGGTATCTATCGCGTCGAAGTCTATATCGATTACCTCAACCGTCATCGCGGATGGATCTTTAGCAATCCTATCTACGCTTTATGATTTCTAAGCCATATCACTTGGTATAATTCAGGCGAGGTCTCATGGCGTCAAATTTCTTGAAATCTATTGAAGACAAATTGCGCTATCTTCTTGAAGAAAGGCTCGATCGCCTGGTATTCCCCGGCGTGTCAAGTTCGCTCTCATATACCCTGATAGACCTGATCCAAAAAAAGATTGATGAACAGGTTAACGAAGAAACCATCCAGATGCCAGACCTGATTTTGCTCAAAGTCTCGCCCGATCGTTGGGATGCCTGGCAAGAATCGCTACCCCTTTTTGAGGAGGTCAGCCAGGCTTTGGCTGAATCCTGGACAGAATCAGGTTATGGGTTCAAAACCAATCCTGTTATTCAACTGCTGCAAAGCCCTGATCTTGTTGGCAACAAGCTTGAAGTGAATATCGCTTATACCCCTGACGAAATAACATCAAAGCAAACTTTACTCCAAAAAATTACCCGAAAAACCTCATCAGATTCAATACCAAAAGAAGCCTGTCTGATAGTGAATGACCAGGAACCTATTTTGCTCAGCAAGCCTATCATCAAAATTGGACGGCGCTCCAGCAGCGATATCGTTTTGGAAGACCCCATGGTTTCGCGTGATCACATCCAGCTGCGTGCAGATAACGGTCGTTTTATCCTGTTTGACCTGGATTCAAAGGGTGGCACCCTGGTGAACGGCTACCCAGCTCACAATGTTGCTCTCAAACCTGGTGATGTAATCAGAATTGGGAATACATCCCTCATCTATACCCACCATGTTGATCACCCCACCTCAAATACAACCCGCGTGATTTCAGGAGAGTTGGGATGAACGCATATGTTGGTTTGATCCTGCGG
>CAZMZQ010000027.1:0-13071 GCA_964570745.1 uncultured Anaerolineaceae bacterium | reverse complement strand
AAATCGACCAACGGATCGTGGCTCGAGGATTTGAAGATCGAAGAGCCAATTGTCGTCAAAGATAGCGATTCAATTTATTGCGGCGACGTTTTCTTTAAAATCTATATCAAACCAATCGATTAATCAGAAAGCGAGGAAAATATGGCAGGAGAATTTGCATTTGGAATCATCGGAGGTTCCGGACTGTATAGTCTTGATGGTTTTGAAAACATGGAGACACTCGAGGTTGAAACTCCTTTTGGTAAACCGTCATCTCCAATTGTGACAGGAACGATTCACGGTAAAAAACTGGCATTTCTAGCCCGGCACGGTATTGGTCATATCTATACACCTACCGAAGTCAATTATCGCGCCAACATTCATGCCATGAAACAACTGGGTATAGACAAGATCATCAGTGTCAGTGCGGTTGGTTCCCTGCGTGAAGATTATGCTCCTGGCGATATCATCGTGCCAGACCAGCTTTTTGACTTCACCAAAGATCGCAAGCGCACCTTCTTTGGCGATGGTATCGTGGCGCATGTCAGCACGGCAGATCCATTTTGCCCTGATTTGAGTCAATCCTTGCTCCAGGCTCTACGTAAAACCGAGGCAACTGTCCATGAAGGCGGCATCTTTGTGACCATCGAAGGCCCCCGTTTTTCTACCCGAGCTGAATCCAACACTTTCAGAAATTTGGGTTTTTCATTAGTAGGGATGACAGCTTCCCCCGAAGCATACCTCGCACGCGAAGCAGAAATCTGCTATGCAACCATGGCTCATGTGACCGACTATGACAGCTGGCATGAATCTGAAGAGGTGGTAACCATGGATATGGTGAGCAACACGCTCAAGAAAAATCTGGATTTTGCCCGGCAAAGCTTGCTCCACTTAGTGGACATCCTGTCAGACGCCGATCGGGGCGTGGCTGCTTGTGAATGCAACAGCGCGCTTAAATATGCCTTTGCGTCAAATATTGCGGCTGCAGATCCTAATCTGAAGGACAAGCTTTCGCTTTTAATCGGAAAATATCTGAGGTAAATTGAGGTTTTTCAGGGTTCGACCTCAGCCAAAAACGCATCCACCGATGTTGTTTTTGGTCTGCATGATGGTTGGTTTTCTGACCGCGTCTTTAACTCTCGCCGACGGAACCAGAACACACAGCGAAAGCTTTGTTTTCACCTGGCACTACCTGATTCCATACACTTTCTGGCTTCTGAGCACACTACTGATTCAAAGGAAAATTAAACGCAGTCTCCCTAATCGTGATCCCTGGATTTTCCCTTTCACCGCTGCCCTGATTGGAATTGGGCTTCTTTTCATCTGGCGTATTTCCCCCAATCTCGGTTTTAAGCAAGCTCTTTGGTATTTAATCGGAAGCCTGTTTTTCATAATAATGCTTAGTGTACCTGATCTGATTAAAAACCTCAAAAACTATAAATATGCCTGGCTCTTCTTTGGGCTTATTTTGATTGGGCTTACCTTTATCGTAGGAGTAAATCCTACAGGCACCGGGCAGAAGCTGTGGTTGAAGGTCTTTGATTTCTATATTCAGCCTTCTGAGCCTTTAAAGTTGTTGCTCATTATCTACCTTGCTGCATTCTATGCTGATCAGTTACGTCCGAATATCAGCTGGATCAGCTCCATTTTTCCAACGCTGGTTGTGGTTGCTTTTGCCGGGCTCTTGCTTATAGCCCAGCGAGACCTTGGAACCGCGACCATCTTCATCAGTCTATACATACTGATGCTTAGCGTAACCACCCAAAGGCGGCGACTGCTTTGGGTCATCCCAGCTCTTGCAGTTGTAGCCGGTGCGATTGGATATTTTGCTTTTGATGTGGTCAAAACACGGGTGGATATCTGGTTGAATCCGTGGCTTGAGCCTAGTGGAAGTGCCTGGCAATTAGCCCAGGCACAAATTGCAATCGCCACCGGAGGGATAACAGGTACAGGTCCCGGTCTCGGAAGCCCACAATTTGTTCCGATCGCGGTTTCCGATTTCATCTTCACTACTATTGGCGAAGAGCTCGGTTTGTTCGGAACTGGCGCTGTGCTGATATCGCTCTTGTTTATCATCCTGCGTGGAATCAACATCGCCCTCGCAAATAAAACAACCTTTGGTCGTTACCTGGCTTTTGGAATTTCAGCGTATTTTGGATTCCAGACAATTCTGATTGTCAGTGGAAACCTGGGTTTATTTCCCCTGACTGGTATCACCCTGCCATTTCTTTCATACGGTGGTTCTTCTTTGGTAACCAACCTTATCGCCATCATGCTGCTGTTGAAATTGAGCACTCAAACCAGCGCCCACGAACTTCCTGATTCAGTTAGCAGTCCGTATAAGTGGGTGGCAGGCATAACTGCTTTGATTTTTGTATTAATTCTCGGTTGGAATGGTTATCTGGCTTTCCCTCATCAAGAGGAGTTGATCGCCAAAGCTGAAAACCCCCGCTGGGCAGTTTATGACCGTTACTCCCCTCGTGGGGATATTCTGGCACTTTCTGGCGAGAAACTTGCTGAAAACATCGGCGAATCCGGTTCATATCAGCGCCGAGTCACAGTTCCTGAGCTGTCCAACACCATTGGCTATGCACTTGCAGGGTACGGGCAGTCTGGCATTGAAAGCAGTCAATACACCATTCTTCGGGGTTATGTTGGTCTGTCGTGGCAAGACCGCTGGCTTCATGAACGGCTGTACAACCAACCTCCACCTGGTCTTGATATCAAAACCAATCTCAACCTGGCACTTCAAGAACAAGTGGACGAGCTTCTCGGGGAACAGGCAGGTGCGGTTGTGATTCTGAACGCCGACACTGGCGAGATCTACGCCATGGCATCTCACCCCTATTTTGATGCAAACGAATTAAGCCAAACCTGGGAATCTCTCATGTCCCGCACCGATGCTCCGCTGTTAAACCGGGCAACAATGGGATCGTATCCAATCGGAACGCTGATTACAACCGTTTCTCTTGAATCTGCCTGGACAACAGACTCAGTCACACAACTGTCGTCTGATTCTGATCTGATCCGCCTGGATTCCTACTGTTACCAGGCGATGAAAAATGACGGGCAAGTATTTAGCGGTTTGCAATACGGTTGTGAGAGCACCAGTGAAGAACTGCTCAATTTCGTCAATCCAACTTTATTGATAAATAATTTGAGTGAATTTGGGCTTTTCTCTGCGCCTGATCTTGCAATCCAAACTGGGCAACCTGCGGTTGCACCTACTGTCGAAGCCCTAAACCAGGATCCACTGCAAGTAATGGACCTCAAAGTCAGCCCACTGCAGATGGCGCTCGTAGCAGCCACAATCACAAATGATGGTGTTCGTCCGGCACCTCGGCTTGTCAATGCTTATCAAACTCCAGCTGGGAACTGGCAGGCAATGGGAGAAGAAAAACCCGATACCGTAGTGATGTCAGCTTCAATAGCCCGACGTCTCCGGTCAGAGCTGGTATCTTCAACACATTTCCTTTGGTATCAAATCGGTCACGCTCTTATAAACAATGACCAACCACTAACCTGGTATATCGGAGGAACTTTGTCCGAGTGGACTGGCACACCCCTGGCAATCGCTATCGCCATAGAAGGGAATGCCCCCGAGTTGGCTCAATCCATCGGAGGCTTGCTTTTAACTTTTTCGTCAGCTAACTAAAAATCAATTTACTAATCGCAAAAATCGGCGCTTTCCAACCTGCAGGATGTTCCCGTCATGAAGCACCACGCTCAGGTCATCCACCGGTATCCCATCAATTTTGACACCTTGTTGTTCAACCAATCGTCGGGCTTCACTGCGGGAGCCAACCATTTTCTGACCGACCATGATATCTATCAGGTTTTCACCTTCGGAGAGACGATATTCGGGAATTTCATCTGGAATGTTGCCTTGTTGAAAGGTGGTCACAAATTGTTTCTGTGCGTTTTCCGCCTCTTTATCGCCATAAAAAACAGAGGTTATACCAAAAGCCAATTGCATTTTGGCATCCCTGGGATGTAGAGTGTTTGCTTCAAGTCCAGTTTCAAACGTGTGCACCTTTTCAGGCGTCCATTCGGTCGCCAGTCGCGCATAAACCGGCATTGCTTTGTCCGGGATACTCATAACCTTGCCATACATATCCACAGCTGTTGTGTTAAGGGGAATATGATTACCCAACGATTTGCTCATCCGAACTTCACCATCAGTCCCGGGCAAAATTCCCAGCGTGATCCCAATGTTTGGTTTTTGTCCGAAATAGTTCATCAGTTTTCTCGCACCGGTCATGATGTTAAATAGCTGGTCAGATCCGCCCACCTGTACGTCCGTATTGAGATGGTGGGCATCATAACCCTGCATGATGGCATAGAAAAATTCGTGCAGAAAGATCGGTTCGTTGTTGTCGATCCGCTTATGAAAATTTTCTCGTCCGAGAAA
Source organism: uncultured Anaerolineaceae bacterium (assembly GCA_964570745.1). Taxonomy (GTDB): domain Bacteria; phylum Chloroflexota; class Anaerolineae; order Anaerolineales; family Anaerolineaceae; genus Mesolinea. The sequence goes on along the minus strand of CAZMZQ010000027.1, from coordinate 8,681 downwards.
CTGCTGAACTGTAAAGTTGGATGCCAGTTCCACGAGATCGGTCAGGGTAAGCTTTTCCAACCATTCATGGTTGTAAACCACCTTGGTTTTCTCCGGGTCAAGAATCCTGAATGCTTGCTCAGCATAAGTCTGACCGTTTTCCATCACTTTTTCATGTGAAAGCTGCGGGCGCAGTTTGTCTTTATCAGAGGGATCGCCAATCATAGAAGTGAAGGAGCCAATCACAAACAAGACTTCATGCCCAAGTTCCTGGAATTGACGTAATTTCCGCATCGTTACGGTATGACCCAGGTGCAAATCTGTTGAAGTTGGATCGTATCCACAATAGACACGCAGTGGTCTCCCAGTTTTTTCAGATTCAATCAGACGCTCTTCCAGTTCTTTTGCCATAGCATCAGCGATGGCGGGGTCACCATAATCAGCTCCTTGCATCAACAGGGCAACTTGTTCTTGTATGTTCATCTACTTCACCTCAAAGCTCAGGTTATTCTCAGGTTTTAATACCAGGTCCTGTCCTTATTCATCTTCCATATTCTCATCGTCGGGATGAGCGCCATCCAGATGCTGCAAGTCTTCTTCTTCGAAATCAGGAAGCTCTTCAGCTGTCCATTCGTCAATTTCTTCTTCTATCTCGTCAATCTCAGCTTCAACATCTTCAAGCTCTTCTAAAGTGTCTTCAACGGTTGCATCAACCAGATCAGCATCTGTGTCTGAGTCAATTTCAACAACCTCGTTGGCTTCGGTAGAAATCGCAGCTAACCGCTCTTTTTCTGCCAATTTTTCTGACCAAACGGTATGTCGTAATACCAGGATAACAGCTGCAAGCAGACCAACAACCAGCATGGAAGTTTGATTCACATTGATGCCATTAACGGGCGATGGATCAAGACGCAAAAATTCAAGCGCAAACCGGACTGCGGGATACCAAATCAGATAACCCAACAAAATGTCCCCCCGGAAGAGTTTTTTACTGAATTTTTTATCCACCCAAAGCAGAACACCGGCCCCAATCAGGTTCAAAATTGACTCATATAAGAACAAGGGATGATACCTTTCGACGTGAGCGAAACCCTTGATTCGATATTGCAAATCAATCGTGATAGCCCAGGGCAAATTGCTGGGCATGCCGTAGACTTCCTGGTTGACAAAATTGCCCCAGCGACCAACCGCCTGTCCAATCAACAGACCAGGGACAATGAAATCTGCCCATTGCAGGAAGTTAAGCTTCTTTGCTTTCGAGTAGACCAGCAATGCCAGCGCGCCTCCAATGACCCCACCGGGGATGCCAAGACCACCATTCCACATCTTTACGATCTCAATTGGATTGCGCAGATAGTTCTCAGTAGTAATACCCATCGCCTGGTTTGAAGCAGAGGGAGTGAAAACATGCCACAGTCTGGCGCCAATGATTCCACCGACAAGGAGCCAGGGTAACAGATCGAGCACAATTTCAGGGTCATGACCATGTTTTTTTGCTTGCTTGGAAGTAATCCAGGCTCCAGCAATTGCACCTAAAATAATCAACAGGGCATAATAACGGATCGTTATCGGACCAATATTAAAACCTTGAGACATAACAATTCCTTTCTCAGACCTTGCGACGGTCTACTCAACTTTTGATTGTTGCCAAACGGAGGCAATTCGTTGAATGGCTGTAATGTTTGCCAGAATTGCAATTATACCAACGGATACGAGCGGTTTACCAACCAATAGTCCAATGATGAGGACGATTGAACGTTCGATTCTTGTCATAAACCCAACTTTGGCATTCAAACCAAGTGCTTCGGCTTTTGCCCGGGTGTACGAAACGAGAACAGAACCAGCCGCGGCTCCGAAAGTGAGCATCACACCCCATGTGTTTGCTTGTTGAATGAAGTGGTATGTTAAACCTGCCAGCAGGAACAGTTCGTCATATCGATCAATAACCGAATCAAAAAAAGAACCGAATATTGTCGGATTCCCCTTGAGACGTGCCATTGCGCCGTCCACCGCATCGAGAGGAGCCATTATGGCAGCCAGCAATCCTGCCCAAAGCAAATGCCCAAAAGCGATCAATACCCCAGCAGCAATACTACCAAGCAGTCCCAGTAAAGTGATGTGATTGGGCTGCATCCTTATTCTGAGCAAAAACGAAGCAATTGCATCCAATGGGGTTTTAACAATTTTTCTCAAAACCTCTTCCAAGCTTATTCTTGAACCTTCGTTTTTAGCCAACAGAATTAGTCTCCTCTTGATTATCGTCATCTTTTTCTGGTGGATCAATAAGAATTTCACGCTCTTTGGCACCAGCCTGCGCAGGACCAAGCACTCCTCTTTCAACGAGTTGATCGATCAACCAGGCAGCCCGCGGATAACCCAGGCGCAGATGGCGCTGCAGGTAGGAAGCACTTGCCCGACGTTTCACTCTCACCAGTTCGGTCGCCTCCCTGATAAGAGCCTCATCTGGTTCGGCTTTTTCCTGGTTTTGTAATTCTTCTTCCCAGGGGGCTTCTTCTTCAACATTTTCGGTCTCTGTTTCACTTGTTGATTCAACTAGTGGCAAACCTTCTGTGATTTCAAGCTTGATAGCACCGGGTTGTTCCGACTGATATTGTTTTTGCCACCAGGTAATCACCTTCCGAATCTCGGAATCGCTGACCAAAACGCCCTGCGCACGTTGGGGAAAGCTGCTTTCAGGATGTAGGAAAAGCAAGTCGCCTTTTCCAAGCAGTGTTTCAGCACCATTTGTATCCAGAATTACACGGGAATCCACGGAAGAAGCCACCGTGAATGCGATTCTTGTTGGGAAATTAGCTTTAATCACGCCGGTCACAACATCTGTGCTCGGGCGTTGGGTTGCCACCACCAGGTGAATACCGATCGCACGGGCTTTTTGAGCCAGCCGAACAATTGCACTTTCGGTCTCGTCTGGAGCGGTCATCATCAGATCTGCCAACTCATCAATCAGGATCACGACCCTCGGCAGCCTGGGTTTCCCTGCCCTTTCCATCTTTTGGTTGTAAGTTTCGAGATTTCGAGATCTGGCTGCTTCCAAAAGGCGATAGCGGTTATCCATTTCTGTGGTTGCCCAGCGCAAGACCCCTTTGATTCGGTCAATATTGGTCTCTACCTGCCCTAAAAGGTGTGGCAGACCGTTGAAACGCTTTAGTTCGACCAGCTTGGGGTCCACCATGACCAATCTCAGATCATCAGGGTGGTTATTCATCACCAGTGCCATTGTCAGGGCTGCGATACAAACAGACTTGCCAGAGTTCGTTGTTCCAGCTATCAACAGGTGCGGCATGCTCGCCAGGTCTCCAATGACTGGCTGACCGGAAACCCCTCTTCCGAGCGGAATTGCCAGAGGAGATTTCGCACTGTTGAATTCAGGAGAAGCCAGCAGAGGTTTCAGTCTAACAATCATATGTTCCGTATTGGGTATTTCAATTCCAACATACGATTCCCCTGGTACGGGAGCTTCGATTCTCAATCGTTCTGCTTTCAAAGCCAGGGCAAGGTCCTTTGCCAGGCCGGATATCTGCGAGATGCGAACTTTTTGTTTTTCTTCCGTGTTGCCCTTATCAAAGTAACCCGGTTCGACTGCATATTGTGTAACAGTCGGACCGACGCGGTATCCAATTACTTTAGCTGGCACTCCAAAATCAGCCAGTGTTTTTTCAAGCATACCGGCGTTCATGTTGATGGTGCCCTGGTTGGCCACTACCGTTTTTTCTGGCTCGAGTAAAGCCAGGGGAGGCAATTCATCTGAACGGGGTTTTATGGGTTTATCTTGCTTGTTTTTATTATTATCGACCAATTCACCACGCATGAAACCCAGCGGCAATTCCATTTGAGTGGTTGGTTTGGTAATGACTTTCTCAGATCGGGGAGCAGCTTCTCTTACTTCCTGGAGCTTCAGATCATGAGTAACTGTTTTTTCAAACAGTGTCTCTTGCTCCACCGCCTGGGTCTCAATAATCTCACCTCCTGCCCAACGTTCAATCCGCGATGCCAGCCTGAAACCAATGATGAGCATAATCAGAGCAATCAGCAGGAAAATCAAACCCGTAAGCAAGTTGCCAATCAGGTTTCGCAGGGGGTATGTCAATCCAAAGCCCACTATCCCGCCCGCGCTGTTGCCGGTGTTTATTTGATTAACAGAGTCAGCTAAAAAAGTTGATACAGCACCTAAAAGAAAAAACATACCCAGTTCAACCAAAATCAACCGCCCGAGGTTAAATTTCTCGGGAGGTCTTTTACGCCAAAGTAACAAAACCCAACCAGTGATAAAGATTACCCAGGCCACCAAAAAACGACCCCAGCCAAACCAGCGTTTCAGGAAAAATACGCCGCTGTCAACAAGCTTGCCATGTGTAATTCCAAAAGTTGCCAGCAGCAAGATTGCACCAACCACCAACATAAACAAGCCTGTTAAATCCCAGGCAAAACGGATTATCTTTTCCTTTTGGATTTTCTTTTTAGCTTCTTCAGCTTCCTGTGTCTTCTGAAGCTCCAGCGCTTTTGCTTTGCTTAGTTTGACATTACCTTGCTTCGTTTCTGCCACGATTACACTCCGGTTAATTGCAACATTAATCAGTAGTTACCCTGCATTATTCGTGCCAGAAATTGTTTTCGGGTTAATCAGGATGCGATTCATCCTCGTCCGGATGATCTTTTTTTCCATTAACTGCGGCTTCCATCCCGGCAATATTAATGGCAACACTTTCAATGGCAATTTTTTGCTTTCGATACAGATCCGCTTCGGAAACTGCCAACTTTCGGGAAACTTCCCATACTTTTTTACCTTGCAGGAATTTCAGATCCAGGATGTTGTAGAGAAGCCACTCACTGGTAAATTTTCTTTCGCCAGATGGTTTCATTTTTTCGATAGCTTCTGAAAGCACATTTCTCAGGGCATTGGTTCGGTTTCCTTCTTCAATCTCGCTGGCTGTTTCTACTACCTTGAAGTTGAGGAGAGGGTTGTTGGTCAGTTTCGGACCACCCCAATAATGGGTCAGAGCGTCTTTGACCCAGGAAGACATCTCATCAGGCAGTTCAGGTTTCTGAATATTGGTCAATTGCGTCTTGTCAAAGTTCGATGCAGCACGGATATTTTGCAGATAGTCAACCTCAGTCTGCAAGGCTGAGAGAGTTGCAATAACTTGTTTCTGGAGTGCATGGTCTTTAATTGCCAATGTCGCTCTTTCAGCCAATTGCACGATCATTTCATAATCGCTTTCCTCAATCTCACCCGACTCATTCTTTTTGAATCCAGCCAAACCTAACAGACGGGTTTGGTCATCATCAAATGTATATTCCAGGGGCAATAAATACAAGCCCTGCCACTCAATTAAGCCGTTGCTGTTTCCAGATACACGCTGCACTTGCTGTATCAATTCTCCGTCGATATCAATCGTTCCAATTTGTTTCTTATCGCCGGTGGTAACTAACTGGCTAACACTTCCACCTTCCAAAACCGCAATAAAACCGCCTGATACCGGCAGGCGGTCACTGATCAAAGCCGCTGAAGTCTCAAGAAATTGCATCAGGTCGCGGTTGGTAAGCATGCGGTCTTGTAAAGATTGGATCACTTCCAGATCTTCACGATCGTCACCCCAAAAAAGAACTTTTTCGATGTATGGTGAAAAAAGAGTAATCGCGTATTGAAGCAATAAGATGGTTCCGACCATTACAATCGGCACATAATAAATATAGGGATCGCCCAGTGTGACACCATAACGCCTTGCAATGGTAGTCAGCCCCAGCACCAGGGCAGCAACAAAAGGACCTCGCATCAACCAGCGTAATAGCCGGCTTTTTACCTGGCGATCGGTCCATAACAGACCAAAAAAAGAAACCGAATAGGTCATCACGATCAGGAAGAAAGTCGTAATCATAGACTCGAGGATGCTGAAAACCCAGAAATAATGTGGGTGTAAAGCAAACCAGGAGTTCCCATGAAACAAAAAGACAATGCTGGTCAATGCTATCGCGGCTGCCCCAACCATCAGGTAGATCATCCTGCGCAGCCCCGTGGTTGTTACACTACGAATCAGTGCCCTGATCATGTTGTAACTGACTAATACCATAATCAGAATATAGAACAGACCGTAAAAAAAGGTGATCTGATTGCGTTCCAGATAATACATTGGCTGGGGCTCAGTTGCCAGATTACCCACCGTAACTCCCGAAAAGGTTAACACAGCAAAAACAGCTGTAATGCCATAAACCAACCTCACCACCCTGCGCCTGCGCCCACGAGTGGGTCTGCCTGCAACCGTAAGCAATGCATCTGAAAAATGCAGGTAAACCGCCGGGAGAATTACCAACCCTACCCATTTTATTTGCAGCCACAATTGGATGTAGTCCGGTCGGTTCGAAACGCTTGCCAGTGTCTCTCCGGTGTAGATAAAAACCACACAAATTAGGATCAAGGCAAATGTCTGAACTATGCGGTTCTTAAAATTAAAGCCAGTGGCATACATTAAAAGTGCAATCGCCGTAATTGCCACCCCTGCGTACATTATTTGGTTCAGTGTTTCAAGAACCAGTGAAAAGTTGATTATTAACTGCATCCCGTCTGCCTAAGCTAATCTCTTCTGGAAAAACAATACCGGGTCTCCATTTGGGAAATATTGCTCTAAAAACCCACTCATCTCGTAACCACTTTGTATCGCAAGCTCGATCATAGGATAGTTGCGCATGGCAATTGGCAGCAGAACACGAGTTTGCGATCCATTTACCGCCCAGCTTTCAACCGCAGCTAACATTGTGCGGCCAATGCCCCGGCGTCTCACCTCGGGCATCACCACCAGATCTGTAAGTGTGGCCGTGACAGGAAAGTCGTCAGCGTTAATCACCGCATAGGCTACCAAAACATCTTCCAGCATACCAGCATAGATCAGGCTTGCATCATTCCACGATTTTCTTAATCCATCCGTATCCCGCATATAACTCAGATGAGCTTCCCGCGGTAATTTAATGCGTTGGAAACTGAAAGACGTTACCGTTTTATCGGTGCTGGTTTGCATTCGGTAGGCATAATTGCTGGTGATACTATGGTTAAGGTTTGCCATCCCATCATAATGACCGCGGTTTGCTACCAATACTTTTAACTTAGCCATATTTCCTGCTTTCGATCAGTTTCGACTTACCTGGACTATTATGACACAAGCAGATTGCTCCATACCTTCGTTATCCAGGGCTACCAAACGCAGCATGTAAGGACCCGGAATCAGGTCACTTGTATACCAGTTACCCAGGTTTTCATCAATTCGTGTGCCGCTTCCTGCGGCAATCGTTTGCCAGTTCGGTTCACCAACAGTTGAATATTCATACCGGTATGAACCGAAATTTTTTGTGTTCACGCTGCCCACAATTTGAACAACCCCTATTACCTCATCATTATGCGATGGGCTGTCGATTTCAAGAACATCATTGATGCAATCACTTTCAACCCCTTCGATTTCAGCCTGGGGATACCTGGTAGGAGTAGGGGTGGCATCTGTTGGTGCTGGTCCTGCAAGGGTAGTTGTTGGCGTTGAAAGCACCTCAATTGTTGCAGTCGCAAAAGTTGGCTCTCGTGACAGTTCTCCCGCCAGGAAGGTTGCCACGACAAATTCACCAGCTGTTAATAATCCGATAAGGATTAAAACAGAAGCCGCTGCGAGAATCTTTCGCCGGGCAGCTTCACGTTCCAAGCCAAAAATCGCTGATCGCCTTTCTTCAAGGGCGATCAATATTCGGCGCAAATATACCAGGACAACAATACCCAGCAAAAGGTAGATCGGAACTTCAAATTCCGCCAAAAAACGAATAACGTAATCCATCAATTTCCGTCAGGTTAAGGGAGTTTCTGCAATACTCCCCGGATTACCTTCATTAACTTGGGTGCAAGTTGGTCGCCAACTTCCAAAACTTCCTGGTGGCTTGCCTGGTTGGTTCCATCCGGATCGATTTTGTTGGTTATCGTAGCAATACCCAAAACTGCCATGCCGCCGTGCTTTGCAACAATGGCCTCAGGCACCGTGGACATGCCAACTGCATCTGCTCCAACCATTTTCAAAAAACGGCAGTCCGCCGGAGTCTCAAAGGACGGACCAGACAAACCAACATAAACGCCTTTTCTCATCTCGACGCCCAGTTGAGCGGCGACATTCTCTGTCAGTTCGATCAATTCCGGGTTATAAATCGCGCTCATATCCGGAAAGCGCGGTCCAAACTCATCCAGGTTGGGACCGCGGAGTGGGTTTTCACCTGCCATCGGAAGTAGCCCCAGGTGATCTTTGATGATCATCAGATCGCCGGGATAATAATCATCATTTAACCCACCTGATGCGTTGGTCAGAATCAAGGTCTTGACTCCCAGCCGCTGCATCACCCTGATAGGCAAACCAATTTTTGAAATCTGGTGACCTTCATAGTAATGTGTTCGCCCCTGCAAAACCAATACTTTTTTACCCTCAAGCTCACCAATCACCAGTCTGCCCTTGTGCCCAGGAACGGTTGATACAGGCCAGAAAGGGATCTCTTGAGTGGGAATGATGGTTGCGTTATCCACAGACTCAGCCAGTTCCCCCAAACCAGAACCGAGAATCAGGGCAATATCAGGAATCGTTGTAAGCTGTGCCCTGACCGCATCAGTCGCAGCATCAATTTCGTTGTAGGTCAAATATTCATTCATCATTACCTCGGGTGTTTTT
>CAZMZQ010000026.1:11153-15794 GCA_964570745.1 uncultured Anaerolineaceae bacterium | reverse complement strand
ATATCACAAACGGAATCGTGAACATCATAGTATACGTTGGTCCATTCTGATGGGCAGAAAAAGTGTACAAAATATAGGTAATCATGATTGCGGCAAGAAGGATGAGGATATATTGTGTCAACAAAGGAATGCTATAGCCATCCAGTGTCTTGCGATGAGTCGCTGCGTCTTGTTCTAACAGTCTGAGTTCAGACAGACGTTTTCCAAAACCCAGGTACATAGCCAATAGAAAAGTGAGGATGAAGAGCCAGGGGGAGAAATAGGCAACGGAGATAACGCTCAATCCTGCTATAACACGCAACACAAAACCGGTGGCGATTATCAGCACATCGAGGATCATAATGTTTTTCAGCCAGAGTGAATAAGCAAGGATTAATAGAGTATAGGCAATAAAAACCAGGGCGAGTTCTCGTGAGAGTAAATATCCGCATATCAGCGTGACCACTGAAAGGAAAATGATCCAGACAATGGCTTGATTTTTAGTAAACTTACCCGAGGCGATCGGTCGGTTGCGTTTATGCGGGTGAAGTCGGTCGGCTTCAACATCGCGTAGATCGTTAATGGTATAGGTAATACCGGAGACCAGGCAAAAGAGGAAGGTGGCAGCTAAAACCCGAAGGAATGGGTTGAGCTGGGTGAACTGTCCATCGAAAATTAATCCGGCGAAAATCACAAGATTTTTGGTCCATTGTCTCGGTCGCAGGGTTTCGAATAAAGCTTTTACCATGCAATTATCTTATCATAAAGACCCATTAGAAAAAGTATTGTTGTACGTAGTAATGTAAAAAATTAGTGAAACAAAAATTTAAAGAAAACCACTTGTCTGCTGAGACAGCAAGATGGAGAGCTACCCGTTGAAGGTATAATACGCTATACTGATACGCTTATGGAAAACATTCGAAACTTTTGCATTATTGCCCACGTAGACCATGGCAAATCAACCCTGGCTGACCGTATGCTGCAGTTGACCGGTACGATCTCAGACCGCGATATGACCGAACAGGTGCTGGATTCGATGGATCTTGAGAGAGAAAAAGGCGTGACCATCAAAGCCTCGGCTGTACGCATGGTTTTTTCTGCTTCAGACGGAAAAGAATATGAATTTAACCTGATCGACACGCCAGGCCACGTCGACTTCAGTTATGAAGTTAGCAGGGCGCTATATGCCTGTGAAGGCGCTGTTTTGGTGATTGACGCAACACAAGGCATTGAAGCACAGACATTGGCAAACTTATATTTGGCTCTGGATGCAAACCTGGTCATTATCCCTGTTTTGAATAAAGTTGATTTACAGTCAGCAATGGTGGAAGAAGTAACCCGCGACCTGGTGCAATTGTTGGGTGTCGCTGAAAGCGATATTATCGCTATAAGTGCAAAAACCGGCGAAAATGTTGACCTTGTTTTAGAGGCAATCGCAGAACGAATCCCAGCTCCAGTTGCAGATAAGGATAAACCACTGCGCGCACTGGTTTTTGATTCACATTATGATTCTTATAAGGGTGTTATTGCTTACATCCGTGTCTTTGATGGCAAAATCAGCCCATCGGAGAGGCTAAAGATGATGGCAACCGGTTCCTCCAAGATTGAACCGGTTGAAATTGGCGTGTTTTCACCTGGAATGAAACCCGTGGACCTTTTGGAAGCCGGTGACGTTGGATATGTGGCAACCGGGTTGAAAACAGTTTCGGATTGTCGTGTTGGCGATACGATCACATTGGCTGCAAAACCAGCTGAAACCCCACTGCCTGGTTACCAAAAAGCCAAACCAATGGTTTTTGCCGGTGTTTATCCAACAGAAGGGGAGGATTATGGAAACCTCAAAGACGCATTGGAGAAGTTACAACTAAACGACGCTTCACTCACGTATGAACCAGAGACGTCTGAAGCGCTGAATTTTGGCTTTCGCTGTGGTTTTTTGGGCTTGTTTCATATGGAAATCATCCAGGAGCGCCTTGAACGCGAATATAATCTGGACGTTGTTTTTACAGCTCCTTCTGTAGAATACAAAGTTGACCTGAAAAATGGCAAAACAGTGATCATTGATTCACCCGCAGATTTGCCTGATGAAGGCGAAATTGTAGATATTTATGAACCATGGATGGAGCTTGAAATCTTTACCCCGACTGATTATTATGGCGTTGTTATGGACCTGGTCAAAAAACGCCGGGGAATTTATATTGACCAGGACTATCCAGCAATTAATCGGGTGCAGCTGAATTTTGAAATCCCGCTTTCTGAAATCATCATCGATTTTTTTGACTTGCTCAAATCCAGCACGCGAGGGTATGCTTCGATGGATTATAAGTTTATCGAATATCGTGCAGGCGATTTGGTCAAGCTTCAGATTCTGCTCAATGAAGAACCAGTAGACGCGCTTACAGCCATTGTCCATAAAGGCGACGCGTTTCACAAAGGACAAGCACTTGTCAGCAAACTTAAGGGGATCATTCCCAGCCAGATGTTTGTCATCCCAATCCAGGCATATGCACAGGGAAGGGTTATTTCGAGGGCAAATGTGAAAGCCCTTCGCAAAGATGTCCTGGCAAAGTGTTATGGCGGCGATATCACGCGCAAAAAGAAGCTTCTTGAAAAACAGAAGAAGGGTAAAAAACGAATGAAAATGGTTGGGAGTGTTCAGATACCCCAGGAAGCCTTTATGGCAATATTGCGCCTGGAGGATTGATGCCCAATCCACAAAAAGATAAAAAATCCAGCAGGACTCTCCAGGTCGCTTTGGCGATCGTGATAAGCCTGGTTGCTATTTGGTTGGTTTTCCGAAAACTTGATTTCCAGGCAGTGCTGAATGCATACAGACAACTTAGTATTGGATCGGTATTGGTCGTCATTTTGTGTTTTTCAGCAGGATTAGTCCTTCGAGGATTGACCTGCAAGATGATTTTAGGTCCAAAATTTAGCTACGCGGATGCATTTTGGGCGATGAATATCGGTTACCTGCTTAATTCAATCATGCCGTTAAGATTGGGCGAGTTTGGGCGAGCTGCTGTATTAGTAGGTCAGAGCAAACGTTCAGCAACATATATGGAAGTATTGGCGTCAATCGTTGCAGAACGTTTTTTAGACTTATTGGTTGGCTTTATTTTTCTGTTAGCAAGTTTGTTGTTGTTTATTGAAAACGCTACATTGAAGAATATTGCCTGGTGGGGCTTTATTGTGTTGAGCCTGGGTTTGGTTTTAATCATATTCATGGCAAAGTATAAAGAGAGAATTAGCCTATGGCTAAATAATCGGTTTTCAAAATCACCTTTTATGATTCAGAAAGTTATTCCATCGTTAAATAATTTGTTATCAGGCTTCCAGTTCTTTTTGAGACCTGCGCGGTTAATCCCTGCATTTTTAATACTGGTCTTAAGCTGGTCATTCTCTATGGTCGAATTTAATATCCTGCAAACTTCAACGCTGGAGGCGACCGAATGGTGGTGGCCTATGCTGGTCATACCAGCCAGTGCATTTGTAAATGCACTACCAGCAGCCCCAGGTGGGTTGGGTGTTTTTGAAGCAGGCGCTGTTGGCGCATTTGCACTCGTGGGTGTGGATAAAGCTCCTGCTTTAGCGATGGCTTTAGTGGTCCACGCCGTACAAATCCTGATTCCTGCGGTGTTGGGTGTAATTGGTTTGTTCGTTACTGGCGAAAGTTTCCGCTCTCTGATTGAAAAAGCAATGGCGTTTCGAAAACAGAAAACTGAAATCTCATGAAAATCCTGATTTCTGCCACTTATTTTCACCCTTACAGCTCTGGCTTATCGGTATATGCGCTAAGGCTGGCTGAAGGACTGGCTGACCTCGGACATGAGGTAGTGGTTTTGACCTCACAACATGAAAGAAAACTACCCTTAAATGAGACTTCCGGCAAATTCCAAGTTGTTCGCATACCAATAAATATGCGATTGTCTAAAGGCGTTATTATGACAACGCTCCCCAGAATAGCCCGTAAATGGATTGGGTGGGCAGATATTGTCAACCTGCATTTACCCCAGTTTGAGGCATTTCTATTAAGCAAAATTGCTGACGGATTGGGCAAACCCGTAGTTGTCACATATCATTGTGATCTGGTAATGAGCGGAGGGATGATCAATAAGCTGGCGGGGAAAGTTACGACAGCCCTGAGCAAAAAAACCCTCGATAATGCGGCTTTGATTGTTCAAAACTCACTGGATTATGCAGAAAACTCTCCGGTACTTTCAAGATATCTCGAAAATGTGGTCGAATCACCGACTCCGATTACAGTAATGACAGTAACTAAAGAACGGACGAAACAATTCCGGTCAGATCATGGTATTGCTGAAACAGATAAGGTGATTGGACTTGCTGGTCGGGTGGCAACTGAGAAGGGTTATGAATATCTTGCCATGGCTCTTCCGAAAATAATGGACAGTTACCCAAATGCGAGGGTTGTGCATGCCGGAGCGTGGAAATCGGTTATTGGTGAGCAAGCTTACCAGGAGCAGCTCGAAGAATTTATAAAACCTTTTGGACAAAAATGGCAGTCACTTGGCTTTTTGTCCGATGAGGAATTTGAGGCGTTTTTCTCTGTTTGTGATCTCCTGGTTTTCAGCAGTCTGAATGCGACAGAATCGTTTGGCATCGTCCAACTTGAGGCAATGAGCCAGGGAACACCAATAG
>CAZMZQ010000026.1:9845-11053 GCA_964570745.1 uncultured Anaerolineaceae bacterium | reverse complement strand
ACAGAATCGTTTGGCATCGTCCAACTTGAGGCAATGAGCCAGGGAACACCAATAGTGGCGAGCGACCTGCCAGGCGTGAGGCAGCCGGTAAGCAGGACTGGATTAGGGGAGATTATTCCAATTCGTAATGCTGATGCAATTGCTGAGGCGGTAATTTCAATTCTCGATAAAGGCGGAAAAGCGCGGTTTGTCCCAGCTGACTATTTAGCAGGTTTTCAACAAAAAGCTGTTGCGCAGCGATACGAAGCCTGGATGGAGGCTATCGTCGAAGATGAATAATCTGAGCAAGGAACGGATTGAAAAGATTTGCGAACAACAATTGTTCCATTTACCCTATTTCCGGGGTATGCTGCGGGCGGTTGAACAAAGCTTGTATGAACATGTTGAATTGGCTGAACCAATTTATGATCTGGGTGCCGGCGATGGACACTTCGCCTGGGCGCTTTTTGATGGACAGGACGTAGTTGGGCTGGACCCCTGGTGGCAACCACTGCAGGAAGCAAAAGCACGCCAGGTATACCCTTTGCTGGTCCAGGCAGAAGGGAAGTCGGTTCCATTACCGACAGGAAGCTTTGGAAGTGCGATCAGCAATTCGGTGCTTGAGCATATCCCTGGCATCCAGCCGGTTTTGAATGAAGTTGGGCGCATCCTGCGACCAGGCGGTTATTTTTATTTTACGGTTCCGAATCAGCGTTTTAGAGACCAATTATGGGGCATGAAAGTGTTGAAAAGGCTTGGGCTGGGAGCGTTGGCGAATAATTATTCAAAATTCTTCAATAAAATTTCCAGACACATTAACCTTGATTCGCCGGAGGTGTGGCTGAACCGGTTGAAAACCGCAGGGTTTGATGTCGTTGAGTATGAACATTATTTTCCTGAAAAGGCGTTGCACATCCTTGAACGGGGTCATGCCGCCGGGCTGCCAAACTTGCTGTGGAAAAAACTATTTGGAAAATGGGTCTTGTTTCCTAAACGAAACAACCCTTTTATCCATTTCAACAAGGTTCGCAGGCTTGTGGAAGACCCGTTTGATGATGAGGGGACCTGCACTTTCTATTTGGCAAGGAGGAATAGTTGAATTTTTTTCGTAAATATTCATACTACCTTTTATCAATTTTTACTCTCTTAAAAGAAGTGAAAAACTGGAAGGTTTTGTTTGAAATTTTTTTGGGCAAACCTTTCGATGGTATAAAATGGCTCGAGTTTCG
>CAZMZQ010000026.1:7702-9745 GCA_964570745.1 uncultured Anaerolineaceae bacterium | reverse complement strand
GAAACCACAATCCCGGTGATAACATTGAAAGAAGTGGTTGAAGATAAAGTTGGAAGACAAATTGATCTGCTAAAACTGGATTGCGAAGGCGCAGAATATGAAATTCTTCTCGAAAACAACGGGGAGGTGTTTGATAGCATTGATCGAATTATCATGGAGTATCACGATCTGGACGTTGAAAAAAACCACACAAAACTGGTCGATTTGTTCAAGAATAACGATTATAGCGTGAGACTTTATAAAAATTTCGTTCACCAGGATCTGGGTTATTTGTTTGCAGAAAAAAGCATCTGACTATATAAAAAAATCAGAAAGACCAAACAATGGACGAGCATAAGTTGATTGAAGACCCAACGGTTCTTGAATATCTGAGATATTTGCTAAGAGGTGGATCAGCTGTTGAAAGACAGTTGGTGCAAGCTGAAGATAATATCGAAACGGAACCTGCAAAAGAAAATATGAGCAGATTCTTTTTCATTTCCGTGGCTCTCTTTTTGCTTGGTCAGTTTTTGATCGAAAGCTTTAGGAGTGCTCTTTCATTGGTGGCTATTGGTTTCTTCCTCCTGGGTGTTTTATTTGCACTTGTTTCCAAAAAACAACAGGAAAGCAGCCAGATATCCTTTTGGTCTGGAGACAAAATAGCAGTTGACTCTGAGTATGAATTTCGCTGGACATGGTTGTTTGTCGGGATTGTGATGGGGGTTGGGGCATTCATGATCTACCAAAATGGGAATATGAGTTTTGTCTCGCTGCTTTTGTGGGCGGGCAGCATTTTTTCCTCGGTCAGGGCGTTTTGGCATCGGACGAAAGAAAAACCAAAGACAAATCTGCCTGAAATGATCAGAAGTTTTATTTCAGACAAACCCAGTCTTATTTTTAGCCTTATTGTCCTTTTAGTGGTTTTGTATTTTCAATTTATGAAACTTGATTCGATTCCGGGTGAGATGATCAGCACCCAGGTTGAAACATTTTTGAGTGTAAACGCAATTCGCAATGGCGATTTGGGATTATGGTTTCCGAGGAACGTAATAAGTGAACCGTTTGGTTATTATTGGGCGGCATTTGTCTCTTCGTTTTTTGGCTCTTCACTTAGTTACCTGACTTTAAAAACGGTCTACGCTCTTTCTGGATTGATTGCTTTATTTTTTACTTACAAATTTGCTAAATTATTCTTTGACGAAACGACTGGACTGATAGCCGCTCTGTTGATGGGTGTGAGTTTTTGGGCGATCTTGCAGCAGAGAGCAGTAGTTGGATATGGATTGTTGTTGGCAATTTTAGTACCAGCGGTTTATTTCCTTTTCAAATCGTTGGAAGAAAAAGATTTTAACGCGTTTTTGGTCAGTAGCTTCCTGACCTGTTTGGGGATCATGACTAACAAGGTGTTCCTGGTATTACCGTTGTTTAACCTGCTGGTGACAATGATATATTATCGAAAAAAGGAGAGGGAAAACCGTCTGCAAGTCTTGATCATGCGCGTAGGTGCAGGGTTGATTGTCGGAGTCATTACACTCTTGCCTTACCTGTTAATGGTCATTTCGAACCTGAAAGACTGGGCTGCGCCAATAACAAACAGTTTTCTGCTGCCAGTAGGATCACCTAATGGCATATCGATTTTCATCAGTAACTTGATCAGCGGTTTGGGCATTTTCAATTGGAGCAATAACAGCAGTTGGGTCGATGGGCTGCGTAATCGTTCTGCCCTGGACTGGGTGAGTGCTGCTTTCTTCTTGTTTGGATTGGTTCAGATGATTGTTCTGACAAAGAAAAATAAACGATATCTGATGTACTCGCTTTTAATCGGTTTTTTCTTATTCCTGGTTCCCTCCGCAATAAATGTTGCATTTCCTGCCGAGCATCCTGCCCTCGATAAAAGTCTGCCTCTTCTTCTGTTCGGGGTTTTATTAACAGCGAGAGGGATGTCGCTCTCATTTCAGCAATTCAACTTAACCGATCTGGCAGCGTCAAAATTATGGAAGTTAGCTTTAGCATCGCTTGTTTTGATTGTGGTTGTGTTTGGTAATTATCGCTTAATCACGGATT
>CAZMZQ010000026.1:6460-7602 GCA_964570745.1 uncultured Anaerolineaceae bacterium | reverse complement strand
CAAGTTACAATCTCTCTACCCACAAGGGGTTATTACTACCTATCAAAGTGCTAACCCGAATAAGAATTTTGTAATTTACATTGCAGGTCAATGAACTTATGAGTAATTTTTTACGACAATCTGGTATAAAAGAAAAGAAGAAGCTCAAATCTTCTGTTGTCATTCTCATGTTAATCTTTATTTTGGTTGCTGGAGCATGGTTTCGGACGATTAATTTGAACTGGGATGAAGGCTTTCACCTTCATCCTGATGAGCGATTTCTTTCCCAGGTGATTGCCCAGATCCGACCAGTTAACTCGGTTTCTGAATACTTCAATACTGAAACCTCAGCGTTAAATCCTAACAATTCCGGCTTCACCTTTTTTGTTTACGGCACCTTTCCGTTATTTTTGATTCGGTATGCAGGTGAGTGGACCGGACAGACTGGTTATGATCTTAATACGATTTTGGGCAGGCAGCTTTCTGCTACTTTTGACATTCTGACCATTTTGATCGTCTTTCTGATCGCCTATAAGTTATACAATGAGCGGGCTGGACTAATTGCAGCAGCTTTGTATGCCCTGGCAGTTTTCCCAATTCAGCAATCTCATTTTATGACCGTGGATACCTTCACTAACACGTTCGGTATGCTGACTGTGCTGGCCGCTGTCAATATCCTAAAGTTGAGACCGAACAAGGAAGAGCCAAGTAGAACTCCAAAGGTTTTGTGGCAGAGGTTTTGGCCTTATATCTTTTTCGGACTGGCTCTGGGGATGGCGACAGCATCCAAAATTAACGCAGTTTCGCTGGCTTTGTTATTACCTCTGGTCGAGTTGGTTCGATTCTGGCAAAGGAATGAATCGGATCGCACAAACGGAATTGGTGAAGTCGTCCTGCAGGTTTTCATTGCAGCTTTGGTCAGTTTTTTGACCTTCCGAATCCTTCAGCCTTATGCATTTGAGGGACCTGGTTTCTTTAGTTTTGGAATCAACCAGGATTGGTGGACAGGGCTCAGGAGTTTGCAGCAACAGAGTACCGGTGAAGTCGATTTCCCACCGGCGCTGCAATGGATCAGACGTCCTGTAAGTTTTTCGTTGAAAAATCTACTGATTTGGGGAGTGGGTTTGCCATGGGGAATTGCAGCCGTGCTCAGTTGGCTGGGT
>CAZMZQ010000026.1:3756-6360 GCA_964570745.1 uncultured Anaerolineaceae bacterium | reverse complement strand
TTATCCGTACTGATCCTCATTGTCACAACTGCCTGGGCTTTTGCTTTTTCGCGTATATATACACGACCGGTAACCCGTGTTGAGGCTACTGACTGGATCTATGAAAACCTGGAGGGTCCGGTAAACCTTTATTTCGACACGGGTAATGGTGAAAGCAGGTTGCCCGGTCAATATCGCGCTTATACAACTTTGTTCAGTGGACAAAATCTTCCCCTGACTTTTTCGATTAATGAACCAGCTTACCTGGTTGATTTAACCTATCCGGTTGTCCAAACTATAGGTGGATCGGTCGATCCGGTTGAATACCAATTAAAAATCCTTGACCCTGAGAGCAAAGAGCCGCTTCATGAGGGCGTTTTTACAAGCTCGAACCCACTTGCGCCTGATAGTCTTTCCAGACAGACATTTCTGGTCTTCACTTTCGAACAAGCCATTCAAATGGAAGCCAACAGGTTATACCAGGTTGTTCTGACCCTGGTTAGCCCTGAATCACAATCTTATCTTTCCAGCGTTCCGACAGCGAATCTTTACAGGGAGAACGGAAGCATGTTCGAAATTGTGCTGCCGAAGATCAATGAGATGATCAATCCGCTGCATCCCTATTCCATGCATGTGAGCACATTAGAAGCAGGGTCGATTAAACGGGTGGAAATCCCTTACTTGTTTGATTTTAGTTTATCTCCCGGTCAGAAGAGCCTCCGGTTGACACTTTTAGCTAATGAGTCTGGAGATGTGAAATCGGTAAGCAGTGTGGTTCATGGGTCTTTCATCGAACCAGGGGACGGTCGGGGCGAACGGGTAATTTTTGAATTCGAACAACCTTTGCAGGTATCCCAAGGGCAGGATCTCGAATTTTTGCTGGAACTTCAGACGGGTGAAGGCGAAATGATGATCTCGACGCCAGGTATTGCACTCGAAAGCTCGTGGGATGACGGATTACCATTACCAAGACCAGGCATGGTTCCTTATGACAATGGAGCGGGACTTTTTCGGGGTGATTTAAACTTTGAAATGTATTGGCCAGATGATGCCAGCAAACTTGAACGGTTTCAACAAGTGCTGGACCAGGCAGACTACATCATCATGAGTTCAAACCGCCAGTTTGGCACAATTCCGCGGGCACCCGAACGTTATCCCCTGAGTTTGCAGTTCTATCGCGAACTGATTGGTTGCCCGAGTGGTGAAGATACTTTGGATTGTTATTACCAGGTAGAAAAAGGTCAGGTCAAATCAAATCTGGGTTTTGACCTGGTAAAAACTTTTACGTCTTATCCAAATTTGGGTAGTTTAGAGTTTAATGACCAGTATGCGGAAGAGGCTTTTTCCGTCTACGATCATCCCAAAGTATTGATATTCAAGAAGAACGCTAGTTACAGTCCTGAAACAACTTCGAAAGTGCTGGGTGATGTTGACCTGTCCAATGCTGTTTTCCTGACTCCAAAGCAATTAGACGATCTGAAGCCGGGAGATCAGCTCCCGCAAAACCGACTGTTGTTGACTGAGGAGCAACGAGAAGTTCAACAAAGTGGCGGGACCTGGTCTGAAATCTTTGACCGTAATTCCCTGTTCAACACATACACCTGGACAGGAGTTGTTGCGCTCTACCTTTTCCTGATGCTGATGGGTTGGGCGGTTTTTCCGATCGTTCGGCTGGCGTTTTATGGCTTGAAAGACAAGGGTTATGGGTTTGCCAGAATTGTCGGGCTTCTTCTCTTCACTTTCGTAGCTTTTAATCTTGGTTCGATGAATGTCGCAATTACCAGAACTGCACTGATCTGCTGTCTGCTTGGAATTGTGCTGGTGAGCGGAGTCGTTTCCTTGTTTACCCGACATGAGCTTTCAGCTGATCTGAAGAAAAACTGGAAACATTTCCTGGTGGAAGAGCTTGTATTCCTCGCAGCCATCATATTTTTCCTTTGGATACGATACCAAAACCCTGATTTATGGCACCCTTGGCGCGGTGGTGAAAAGCCAATGGATTTCAGCCATTTGAATGCTGTAATCAAGAGCAGTGTTTTCCCCGCTTATGATCCCTGGTTCGCTGGCGGATACATCAATTATTACTATTACGGGCAAATCATTGTAGCCTTACCGATCAAACTATTAGGGATCATCCCGTCTGTTGCCTATAACATCCTGCTGTCATTATGGTATGCCATGTTGTTTCTAGGGACTTTTACAATAGGCTGGAATCTTACATCATTTGTTTTAAAAGATAAACTTTCCGATGAGAATATAATTTTCGGGCTTCCATTTTGGGCGGGTATAGCAAGTGCGGTTTTGCTTGCATTTATTGGTAACCTCGGTGAAATCAAAGTGATCAACGACGCGCTTGCTGTTTTGGGCTCCGGAGGAGCTGATATTAGCCAGATGAATTTCAGCCAAAAACTGGTCTGGATAATCAAAGGCATTTCACTATCTGCAAATGGGCAACAACTTCCGATTGCTGCAGGAACCTGGTATTGGAATCCCAGTCGTACGATTCCCGGTGAACCAATCACAGAATTTCCATTTTTTACCTTTCTGTATGCTGATTTTCACGCCCACCTGATTGCAATGCCAGTTGTGATAGCAGCGGTTGGCTGGGGGTTGTCGCTCCTGATG
>CAZMZQ010000026.1:1245-3656 GCA_964570745.1 uncultured Anaerolineaceae bacterium | reverse complement strand
GATTGCAATGCCAGTTGTGATAGCAGCGGTTGGCTGGGGGTTGTCGCTCCTGATGGTAAAGCAGGATTGGAAAAGGCTCGGTCGTCAGATTTGGTCTGTGGTTGTCCCGGCGTTTTTAGTCGGAGCGATCGTAATTGGTGCACTTCAACCTACAAATACCTGGGATTATCTGACGTTTGCAGCATTTAACCTGATAATCGTTTTTTATGTTGGGTTAAAAGATTTCCCGGCAGTGAAGCACAAAAAAATCCCTGGATGGCTTGGAAAGATCATAATTCCGCTTTGTGCATCGGTTAGTTTATTCTTATTGTCACGTTTACTATATACAAATTTTAATTCCTCATTCTCTCCCGGATATAGTTCGGTTGGATTTTGGGAAGGCGCAAAAACACCGGTAAACTCTTATCTGCTGCATTGGGGTTTGATATTATTTCTTATTGCCTCCTGGTTTGGCTGGGAGCTCTACCAATGGCTGGCAAACACCAGGATGTCAGAGCTGACACATTGGCGGAAGTATAAAACTGTGATTGTGGGGGTGGGCATAGGGATCGCTGTGATTCTGTTAGGGTTGCTAATGCTAAAAGTTTCCATCGCCTTCATTGCTATACCTCTTGCAAGTCTGGCTTTGTTCCTGATCTTCACCACCCGGAATGACGGCAAACGGTTGGCATATTTTATGACCGGAACTGGTTTGGTGCTTACGATTGTGGTCGAATTGGTTTACCTGGTTGGCGACATCGGCAGAATGAACGTTGTTTTTAAACTTTATCACCAGGCGTGGATGTTATTGACCTTGCCACTTGGTTTGGCAGTTGTAATTTTGTTAAAAGAAATGAGCTCATGGCGGACGAGAAATCAGTTCCTCTTCCAGATTCCGCTGATTTTGTTGGTATTTATTGGTTTGCTTTTTCCGCTGCTTGCCAGTAAAGATAAAATCCTTGACCGGATGGATCCAAACGCCCCAAAGACGCTCGATGGAATGAAATACATGGAAACGTCTCGTTATGCCATGAACGGTATCGATATGGATCTTGGGCAGGATTATCGTGCCATCCAGTGGATGCAGGATAATATCAGCGGATCTCCTGTTATTCTGGAAGCCCAGGCATATGAGTATGGCTGGGGCAATCGTTACACGATTTACACTGGTTTACCGGGGCTGATCGGCTGGAATTATCATCAACGGCAACAGAGGGCAATCCTGGCGAATAACGACGTCCAGTCCAGGGTTGATGAGGTCAATGCTTTTTATCAAAGTGTGGATAAAAACTTCGTCATTGAGACATTAAATAAATATGATGTGGAATATATTGTGGTTGGTCAGCTTGAATATGCAATGTATTCGTACGAGGGGTTGTCTAAATTTGAGGAATGGAACGGCGAACTTTGGGACGAGGTTTATCGCGAAGCCAACACAGTGATTTATAAGGTGAGGTAAAACATGCTTGCAGTCTTGAAATGGTATCTCTTCATCCAGCTGCTGGGTTTTGTCAACCTTCCGCTGACCCGTACTGCATTTCAAAAATTACAATCAAAAGGCTTTTACCTGGCAAAACCATTAGGCTTATTGTTATGGGGGTTTGTTTTTTGGTGGCTGGTTTCAATCGGGTTACTGCGTAACGACCTGCCATCTGCAGTTGTGGCTCTGGGGTTGATCGTTGTCGTCAACCTGGTCATATTGAAACGGACAGGGGTTGAGCCATTCAAAATGTGGATTAGCGAAACACAAAAATTTATCATCGCCAGCGAAATCGTATTTTTGATAGGATTTGTGTTTTGGGCAGTGGTTCGGGCCGCAAATCCAGAAATCATCCATACTGAGAAGTTTATGGAAATGGGGTTTATTAATGCGATCCTCAAATCACCGGGTTTTCCACCGAATGACCCCTGGTTGTCAGGATATAGCATTTCGTACTACTATTTTGGTTATGTGCTTGCTGCGCTTTTAATTCGGGTCACATGTGTGACTTCGTCGATCGGTTATAACCTTGTTTCTGCCCTTTGGTTTGCTATGACAGCCACAGCAGCTTATGGATTGTTGTGGGACCTACTTGTCCGCCGGAAGAAGTCCATCCCGAATCCGACACAAGTAAACAAGTATTATTGGTTGGCGTTACTGGCACCACTAATGATGCTGATTGTTTCGAATTGGTTTGGTGTGCTTGACATTCTCCACGCAAGAGGGATAGCAACTCCTGAATCTCTTCAGATTTTTAATTTACCAGCTTTTAGCGAGCAGCCTTCATGGTTTTCCTGGTTTCCAAACCGGGGAGGATGGTCATGGTGGCAAGCAAGCCGGGTTTTGCAAGATTTTCGATTAAATGGCTCAGCTATTGAAATCATTGATGAATTCCCTTTTTTCACGTTTTTACTCTCTGATATCCACCCCCATTTGCTGGGCATGCCTTTCG
>CAZMZQ010000026.1:0-1145 GCA_964570745.1 uncultured Anaerolineaceae bacterium | reverse complement strand
TTTTTCACGTTTTTACTCTCTGATATCCACCCCCATTTGCTGGGCATGCCTTTCGTTCTGCTTGCAATCGCGCAGGCTTTTAATGCCTTCCTGGGTGGTTGGGAAGGTCAATTCAGGATATTTGGAAAGACAATCCCAATCAACTGGAAAAACGCACTCCTCGCAATCTTAACTCTGGGAGGTCTTGCATTTTTAAACACCTGGGACTTTCCGTTTTATTTACTGCTGATCGCATTCGCATTGGTGAGTTATTGGTCCTATCAAAATGGCTGGAGCAGCAAACGCCTGGTTCAACTGATTTTGCTCGGATTGGTCGGGGGTGTTTTGAGTATCCTTGCGTACTTGCCTTTTTATCTCAGTTTTTCTTCACAGGCAGGTGGTGTAATTCCAAGCCTGGCTTTCTTCACGAAGGGCAGCAACTTGTGGCTTATGTTTGGACCATTGCTCGGGGCAATCTTTGCCTGGCTGGTTTACAAGCAGGTGAAACGGAAACAGTTACCAGGGGTAAAGGCACTCTTTTTAACACTGAGTTTGTTTGTCCTGTTGCTTTTGGTCAGCTGGGGGTTGGGTTTTGCTGCAAGCCGTATTGATTCCCTCTCACCACTGTTAATTGGGCTGCAAGGGGCAGAAACGAGCCAGCAGCTTCTGTGGGGTTCTTTGCTCGAGCGTGTTAAGGAGCCCGATACGTTTCTGATACTGTTTTTTATTACCTGGTTGGGACTGGACGGAATATTAAGCAAGCTGCAGGTTGACCCACAGCAAATCGAAGAAAAATCAAACCATGATCGTCTGATTTCAGAAGATTTTGTAGTGATGATTATTTTGCTTGGCGCATTGTTGGTGATCGTGCCAGAATTTTTATACCTTCGTGACCAGTTCGGCACACGCATGAACACAATATTTAAGTTTTACTTTCAAGCCTGGATTTTATGGTCGCTTGCCGGAAGTTTCGCTTTAAGTGAGTTCTTCGCAAAAACTACAAACAAGATCAATCAGTTCTTTGCAGTTCTGCTTATCACGATTGGTTTGGTTATTTTCGGAATTTCAACTCAAGAGCGCCAGGTTGAGTTAACTAATGTTTTCGGAAACAGCCTGATTGATTACCTCATGCTTTTGATTGGGATTATTTTTTTAATCTGGTTCGG
>CAZMZQ010000025.1:11262-16158 GCA_964570745.1 uncultured Anaerolineaceae bacterium | reverse complement strand
TCCCTGATGAAGTTACGGCAGACCAAACTCAGACCATTATGGATGAAGTTCAGCGGCTCTCACAATTGGTCGCAGACGTGATGGACATGTCCAGCCTGGAAACAGGCATGATACAAATTCACCCAATACGTTACAACCTAACAAATAGCCTTGCGACTACCATCGCACGGACTGCTGAACTTGTTAACATTGCTGGGTTTGAGCTGGATTTTATCTACGATAAAGAAGTCTTTGTGGTTGCTGATGAGATAAAGATTACACAGGCATTTTATAATCTCCTGATTAATGCCACTAATCATACTAGCCTGAACAACTCGATAACAATAAGACAATTGCAAAAACACCGGAAGGTAAGAATAGAGATTGAAGACCACGGTGAAGGTATCACTCCAGAAGAAATGCCTCACATCTGGAAACGTTATAACAAAATTAACAAGGTCAATCAAAAATTATCGGGGACAGGATTAGGGCTTTCAATTGTCAAAAAAATTATCGAATTGCATCATGGCAGCTGTGGAGTCGAATCGGAACCTGGAGTCGGAAGCACTTTTTGGTTTGAACTCGATGAAGCATAAGAATCGTTCCCGATAACAAAACTTCACTTAATTTTCACCTAAACTTAATTTAATCAACAATCAAAAGACAAAGTCGTTTGTTATTCTTTATTTAACAGTGAAAGGATCGTTATGTTAGATGAGAATAGTGAATATTCAGAAAACATAATTTTTGCAGAACAGCCAAATTCGTTTTTGGCGATCACCCCAAAGCCAAAACGCAAGCTACCAAAATTTTTATCAGTGCTTTTGTTAGTCGCTTTCTTCAGTTTACTATCTGGCTTAGCCGGAGGGCTGATAGGAAGTGCCATCACACGTGACCAGGTTTCTGCGCTCAGCACTTCGGAAACCGAGGTCATATATCAATCGGTCATCCGCACTGATAATCTTGGGGACAATGTGACAGGTTTAAGTCTGCCTGATATTGCAGAAATTGAAAAAGACTCAGTGGTTGAGATAACCACAGAGACAGTATCGAAGAGTCAACGAATGAGACAATTTGTCGTCCAGGGTGCTGGCAGCGGCGTGGTCGTTACCAGCGATGGCTACATCGTCACTAAGAATCACGTAATTGATGATGCCACAAACATCAACGTTCGGTTAGCCTCAGGTGATAGTTTTGAGGCTACACTCATAGGCAAAGACTCCCAAACCGACCTGGCAGTCATCAAAATCGAAGCAACCAATCTGACCCCAGCCGTTTTTGGAAACTCCTGTGAACTAAAGGTGGGTGATATTGTTGTAGTAATTGGCAACCCCCTGGGTGAACTGGGTGGTACCGTGACCGACGGTATCGTCAGCGCCCTGGACCGCGAAATCACCATCGACGGCGAAACAATGACCCTCCTGCAGACTAACGCAGCAATAAATCCGGGAAACTCTGGCGGTGGAATGTTCAACGCCAATGCCGAACTGGTGGGTATCGTAAACGCGAAGACCAGTGGTTTGGATATTGAGGGGCTGGGTTTTGTTATCCCGATAGACAGTGCAAAATCGATCATCAGTAGTTTGATCGAAAACGGGTATGTAATCGGACGTCCAGGGTTGGGCGTGGAGCTGGTTGAAATCACCGACGTGTCAACGGCTATGTATTACCGTGTTTCACAACTCGGTGTTTATGTTGCACAATCGCAAGGCGATACAGACCTGATGCCAGGAGATTTGATTCTAAAGATAAACGAGCAATCAGTTAGTTCATCAGCAGATATCAAAACCCTCCTCTCCAATTATGACATAGGTGACCAAATAACCATTCTAGTGAAAAGAGGTGGAACTCAACAAAATATTACAGTAACGATTCAACAAGAAGTTTCAGAATAAATAGCTCCTCTCTAAGACCTGCCCAAAATTGGGCAGGTCATTTTTTTAATTTATCAGATAAAAAAACCTTTTCATCACTATCAGTGTCTGCAATCTATGGGTTTATACACTAATATATACGGAATATTTATATTTTGTTCGTATTATCAAAATAAACAAATTTGAATATATTAATTAGAGGAGGGAGTTATGGACCTCAACACATTTACTCAAAAAGCCCAACAAGCTGTACTTGGCTCGCAACAGCTTGTGCGTGATTATCATCATCAAAATATCGAGCCCGCCCACCTGTTGTTGGCACTGCTTAACCAAACCGAAAGCACAGTGCCGGCTGTGATAACACAAATTGCCGGTTCTGTTGACATTTTAAAAGAAGAAGTGCGCAATGAGCTAGCGAACAGACCTAAAGTTTATGGGAGCTCCACCAATGATGCCGGGCTCTCACACCCAGCCGCAGACGTATTGGAAGCGGCCGAACGTTACGCCAAAGGTATGGGCGACGAATATACCTCAACTGAGCACATCCTGCTTGGTCTGACGGATAGCCCCGAGGGCAAAAAGCTTGCTGATTTTGGTGTAACCAAAGATGCAGTGCTTAAAGCGCTTCGCGATATTCGTGGAAGCAAGTCGGTCACCAACCAAAACCCGGAAGACACCTACCAGGTGCTGGAAAAATATGGCCTCGATCTGACAGCAATGGCGCGTCAGGGCAAGATGGACCCGGTAATCGGACGGGATGAAGAAATTCGCCGTACGGTCGAAATCCTCAGCCGGCGAACAAAGAATAACCCTGCCCTTATCGGAGAACCTGGTGTCGGCAAGACTGCCATTGTTGAAGGATTGGCTCAACGGATTGTCAATCGCGATGTGCCCGAAGGGCTGAAAAACAAGCGCATCGTGCAGCTTGATATGGCCTCTATGGTGGCTGGTGCGAAGTTCCGAGGAGAGTTCGAGGAACGTCTTAAAGCTGCGCTCAAGGAAGTTGCTGAATCGGACGGGCAGATCATACTTTTCATAGATGAAATGCACACGGTTATCGGCGCAGGCGCAGCAGAAGGTGCCATGGATGCCGGCAACATCCTGAAGCCGATGTTAGCGCGAGGAGAGCTTCACCTGATCGGGGCTACTACCACCAACGAATATCGCAAGTATGTTGAAAAAGACGCCGCCCTGGAAAGACGCTTTCAGCCAGTTTATGTGGCAGAGCCAAGTGTCGAAGACACTATCAGTATTTTGCGCGGGTTGAAGTCTAAATACGAAGTGCATCATGGTGTACGGATCACAGATTCAGCGGTCATTGCTGCCGCAACGCTGAGCAATCGTTATATCACCGACCGGCACCTGCCCGATAAAGCCATTGATCTGATCGATGAGGCTGCAGCACATTTACGCACTGAAATTGATTCCAAACCCCAGGCATTGGATGAGGTCGATCGGGACATCATGCAATTGGAAATTGAAAAACAGGCGCTGCAAAAAGAGAAAGATAAAGCTTCACAGGAACGGCTTGAAAAGATTGAGCAAGAATTGGGAAACCTTGGTGAGAAGTCGAAAGCGCTGACTGCCCAATGGCAAGCAGAGAAAGAAGCTATTGAAAGCTTCAAAGATCTCAAAGAAAAGCTTGACGAGGCTCAGAAGGAGATGGAACAGGCCGAACGAAACGCTGACCTCGAAAAAGTCTCCCGTCTACGCTACGGCACCATCCGGGAACTTGAAAACAAGATTCAAGAGAGCGAACAGAAGCTTCAAAGTCAACAGAAGCAAGGTGCTTTACTCAAGGAAGAAGTCGACGCCGAAGAGATCGCCACCGTTGTAGGGAAATGGACCGGGATTCCGGTTAACCGCCTGATGGAAGGTGAAATGGAAAAGCTCTTGCACATGGAAGAGCGTTTACATGCACGAGTGGTTGGACAAGATGAAGCCATCAATGCTGTCTCGAATGCGGTGCGCCGTTCGCGTTCTGGTTTGCAAGACCCTAACCGCCCGCTCGGCTCTTTTATCTTTTTAGGGCCGACTGGTGTCGGTAAGACCGAGTTGGCACGTGCCCTGGCAGAGTTTTTGTTTGACGACCAGAATGCGATTGTGCGAATCGACATGAGCGAATATCAGGAACGCCACACCGTCAGCCGATTGTTTGGTGCTCCTCCGGGCTATGTGGGTTATGAAGAAGGCGGTCAGCTGACGGAAGCAGTTCGCCGTCGACCATACAGCGTGGTTTTGTTTGACGAGATTGAAAAGGCTAACCCTGAAATTTTCAACGCCCTTTTACAGGTGTTGGATGACGGCCGCATGACCGACGGGCAAGGACGTACGGTGGACTTCAGTAACACTTTAATTATCATGACCAGCAACCTGGGCAGCCAGCTCTGGATGAACAACGAAAACGGTCAGACCAGGCATGTCAGCCTGGATGAAGTTGTAAGTATTTTAAAGAATTTCTTCAGACCAGAGTTTTTGAACCGCGTGGACGAAATTGTAGTTTTCAAACCGCTAACGCGAGAGAATCTGGGCGAGATCGTTGGTATTCAGCTGCAGCATGTAAGCGATTTGCTTGCCGACCGTGGATTAAGGCTCGAAATTAGCCCCGCTGCGAAAGCCTGGCTGGCAGATATCGGTTATGACCCTGAATTTGGCGCCCGCCCCTTAAAACGCGCAATTCAACGAGAGATCCAGGACCCACTGGCAATCAAACTGCTTAGCGGTGAGTTTAGCGAAGGAGACACAATCAAAATCGACCAGACAAACACCAGTTTGAGCTTTACAAAGGGATAGCAATTTGATACTTTAGGCAGGCGGTAGTTTCGTTTTGTCTCGTTTACGTATCTTTTCTTTCTCAGAGAGCAAGCGACCGATTTCGAAGTGGAGACCTGGCATGGTCTCCACTTCGTCTCTTGATCACTTTCTGTAGGAACATATGGATTAATTTGAGTACAATATTCATGTCCAGTTTTACAGAAAGGTTATGAATGTACAGATTTTCAATAAATAAAACTCTTTTTCTTTTGTTATCAATTCTGATATT